>NZ_DKSP01000102.1:19078-46833 GCF_002472745.1 Sphingobacterium sp. UBA7253
CCCTATTTACAAACACTGCTTTCGGAAATCAAGACACTTCTTTAAAGCCTATTGAGTACCTATGTATACGGCTGACAAACTGGCACAATATCAAAAATAAAAAATAATAAATCTATATTAATAAGACATTTGACCTAGTTAATATAAATAGATAGTTACACATTGTTCTCTTTATAACACATCAACTTTACCCACCGGATACCATCCATCTGTAGTACGCCGTGCGATGGCAAGATGAACTTTTGCCTGACCTGTGTTAAAGTTTCCTTTTTCGGCATCATAGCTTGGTAGGCATTTTATTGCCTCAGGAGCCCAGCTTACCCCGGCCAAAGTGTCTTTCCTAAGTTTATACTTGCCGTACGCACCGATTTATTTCTTCTTATCGATTTATTTCTTCTTATTTAGTATTTAGCGATAGAAAAAGCAACATCGAAACCGATATTGCCATCATAAGTATCAACCTGGGATATTGTCTACATACTAAAGGGGGAATTACATACAAAAGGCCAAGAAATTATCTTGGCCTAATGCAACATATTATTTGGGGTGTTTTCGTAGCCCTATATAGCAAAAATACTGCCGAAATTAGAAACTCACAGCCATTAGCTTATTTTTTTCTAAAGACTTTATGCTGCAGAAAAATAAAAAAACGGCTAAAATCACTTATTCCGTGGCAACCGGGCAAGTACAGCTTGTAATTCAGCAGAATTTGTAGCTCCCTGGAATAACAGACTGTCCTTTGTCCTAAAATCCAAGTAGGTATTCTCTTCCAACCTGTAGCCACAAGGGCCACAAACAGAGGCAGATAAGGAAATGCTTATTCGGCGTGGTTTACAACAGCAAACCGAAATGTTCCTTGAGCGCTGTCCGTGCAGCATGATAACCACACATGCCATGCACCCCACCACCCGGAGGCGTCGATGATGAACAGAGATAAATCGTGTCGACCGAGGTTCGGTACGGATTTAGAGCCAAAATGGGCCTACTGTACAGCTGCGAAATATCCATAATACCGCCATTGATATCACCACCGATGTAATTTGGGTTATACTTTTCGAGCTCCATAGGAGAAAAGCTATGCTTGGCCAGAATGGTTTCTTTAAAACCCGGCGCAAAGCGCTCAATCTGATTTTCGATCGCTTCGGTATAATCGACCTTACTCCCATTAGGAACATGGCAGTACGCCCATCCCGTATGCTTGCCTTCAGGAGCACGACTGGAATCAAACGCACTCTGTTGCGCAAACAGCACAAAAGGCTTATCCACTTGCTTCCCAAGATGGCTCCGCTGCTCGCTTTCGGCAATTTCGGCGTAGGTGTTTCCCAAATGCACCGTAGCCGCACGCTGACAGCGCAGATCTTTAAAAGGCGTCTTTTCTGATAACGCCCAATCGACTTTAAATACCCCCATTCCCTGTCTAAAGCCTTCGAGGCGCCTGCGGTAGCCGCTAGCAAGACCTATACCTTTGAGCTGCAACAACTGCCGGGGTGTGATATCACAGAGTAGAACTTTATGGGACGGCAGATCGCGAACATCCTCTACCCAAAAACCTGTTTGGATCTCCCCGCCCAACGATTGATAATAGCCTAACAGCGCATTGGCAATGGATTGTGAGCCGCCAATCGGTATCTGCCAGCCATATTTGTTGCCTACCGCCGCAAGTACAATGGCAATTGCAGAAGTTGTCCAGTTGTCTAGGGGCTGAATTCCATGAGCCGCCATCCCTGCCCATAAAGCCTGTGCCTGCACGGAAGTAAAGCGCTTTGCGGTCCAGCTTGCCGGCTGAAGTGCATCCAGCCCAAACGAGGCTAAAGACAAAGGATGCTTCGGAAAGGATAATGGTCCCATAATATCGGCCGCAAGGCCCTCCCAATGTGTCACGACCTTTTCAACCAGCTTACGATAACTTTCGCCATCCACCCCCAACCCCTCTACCGTTTCGGCAAGACTATGGTAAAGAATTCCCGTTTCCCCTTCGTCCAAAGGGTGTGCCGCCGCATACTCAGGCTTAACAAAAGATAGCCCAAATGCTTCCAAAGGTAAACTCCTGAAAAATGGTGATGCCATAGCCATGGGATGAATCGCCGAACAGACATCATGTTTGAAACCCGGAATTGTAAGTTCCTTGGTTCGCATTCCCCCACCGATTGTATCGGCACCCTCAATCAGCAGCGTGCTCAGCCCCTGCTGCTGAAGGGTAATCGCTGCTGCCAGTCCATTTGGTCCCGAACCAATAATAATTGCATCAAATTTTCGCATAAGCTAGTTTTTAATCACTCCTAGTCGCAGCCTGTATTGGGTTGTTCCTTTTTTGAGCGCTTTGACGAAGTAGAATCGGATAACGATTTGCTAGTATCCTTTTTTTTACCTGCAGATCCGCAGGAGACTGTAAATGTCGTTAAAACAAACGCTAAAAGTCCAAGATTGATTATTTTTTTCATATGTTATCCATTTAATTTACGATAATGTTGACACCATGTATCCTTATGGCTTTTTCAGCTACTGATTCCTTTACTATAACTTATGCCCTTGGATACAAATTTTTACCTGCATTGAAAGTATTTATTTTCCGGGCCGCACCCATCTTTAGAACTTATATACAATCCTATCAAACAACTTTATAAGAAATATCATTTATATAATATGTTCATCCAAAAAATAGGCGCGATACCGTTGTTTTAGCTCCTTTCGCTGTGTACTATCAAGCTTGATTTTCGGATCGGTCTGTGAAACGACCGTAGAAACAACCTTATGCACGCCTTTACCTTTTTCAATAAATAATACCGTCGGCGAAGAAATCCGTTTAATGGAATCAATCCCCACAGCTGTATAAGGATTTAGGACATCGTGAATATTGAGGTAATAAATAGCCGCCTTTTCCTCCTGGGCAAATTCCAGCAGCGGCGTTATGGCATTCCGAAACCAGGGACAGCTGGGCCATCCAAAAAGGACAATACCGTTTTCAAGCTCCAGCACATCCTGTTCGGTCGCATAGACGATCCGCGGATTGTCGGGAATTTGTACCGGCACTTTGTTCGTTTTATTCAGGCTTTCAAGTTCCCGTTTAAAACGAACTCCATTACAAACGCAAAAATCAATAATCCGATAGCAACCAGCAAAGTGCCTACCCGGGTGGGATTAAATATCCTTCTGCCATTCAGATCGGTCGGAACGGCAACAGCCATTCCCCAATGTCCACCGAGCAACCAGAAAAAATGCAACAAAGCCAAAAAAATAAAAATAGTGGCGATAACGATTGAAAGTACAAACTCCATAAGGTAAATATAACGTATTTTAACTTGCCTGTGTCAGGGTTTCTCCTGAAAGAGGCAAGTTATGCAGCAGCAGGAATGCGAATTATTAAATAAACAATTCATAGCATATCTTGGAAAAAGTCAGTAGGACAAAAAAAGTAAAAATAAAATAACCTCAGAGCGTATGACCTCTGAGGTTATTTCTTATTGTACTAAGCAAAAGTTAAAAAACAGGTTTCTCTATTTCACATAACTCCAGCTGAAATCTTTCCCATGGACATCCACTTCGAGATGCCCGGGCGCAGTCCCCTCAAAAGCTCCATGCCACCAATTGCCCGATACTGCTCCTGCTGTAATAAACTGTACCCCTTTAACTTTAATCTCTTCATACAAATGCATATGCCCCTGCAGGACCAGCTTTAGGCTGTGGTCTTTAAAAAGATCAAACACCTGCTTTTGGTTTGTAAAAGTATCTGCAGCTGTATAACGCCCCTCTAAAACCGGATAATAAACCGATAAAAAAGGGACATGGGAGATAATCACCAAAGGCTGATCTTTGCCTGTTTTTTCGACAAGATCTTTTAGCCAAGCCAGCTGCTTGTCACCAATAACATAGTGGTTATCTTTGGTTTCCACACTATTCAACACGATAAACCTCCAGCCTTTATGGTCAAAACTGTAATAGGTCTGACCAAACGCCTTTTCAAAGAGCGCAAAATCATTAGTGCCGTCGCGCAAATCGCGCGGCAAACGATCATGATTGCCTATAGCCATGTGGTAAGGCTTTTTAGTGCGGTCAAAAAGTCCCTTCAACGACTTGATTCGTTGCTCGCCAGCCGATAGATCAGCCGATTTCAGATTGTCAATATCCACATTATCACCACCGCTTAGCAGCAGTTCCACCTGAGGTGACAGCGATTTTAACCGTAGCTCCACTTGCCCAAGTGTAGAATCGCTATGCACATGCAGATCGGTTAAAAATGCAAACTTAAATTCCTGTGCACTGATCCTCCCAAGGCTACATAATGTGAGGAACAGAAAACATAAAGCCCTTGTCATTGAATTTTTCATTACCATCCAAATATTTGTTTAAGATTATCATTTAAAAGTATTTCCCCTTGCGGTATGGGGCGATAGTAGAATTTAGGCACCTCAAAGGTACCTGTATTTTCGATCGTTTCGACTGTACCATTATTCCCTTCCGATAAGAATACGCCTACATCCTGCCCAAAACGGCCAACACGATAATACTGCAATTCTCTCCCCAGACTGTTTTTCTCTTTCACCGCCGGAATGGACGATGAGGAAGCTAACAATACGATATCCGGAATACCATCGCCGGTCATATCATGCTGCCCCAATCCGGAGAAGTAAATGCCCTCACGTTTGTTCTTCAACAATTCACCTACATTCCAACGCATCAGATCCGTGAAACGGAATCCCTCAAAAGCCAGCTCAACGCGACGCTCGCGTCTGATCTCCAGCACGAGATTACGCTGGTTGCTTTCGACATTGGAGTAACGTGTCGCCATAACGGGATCGATACCTACGCCTACCACCATATCCGGCATACCCGCACGTCTACGCAACAGATTAATACTACGATCAAGATCGGCTTGCGTCAGCTGTCCCAGCTCGGCCTTTGCTTCGGCAAAATTCAATAAAACCTCCGCATAGCGATATAAAGGAATATCGAGATTATTGCGCGCTTCCAGACTGAGCGTATTCTGAAATCCTTTAATCTGATGGTAGCCCGAGAAATTTTTGGCCAATTGCTGCACATACAGTCCCGCCCCTTGCGCATAGGTATGCGAATAAATCAACTGCCATCCCGGATAAGCATACGTTTGTGCCAGACGTGGATCGCGGTTTTCGAACTCTTTGACGAAGGTGTTTTTTTCATAACCTGGCTGCGCCGCATAAAATGAACCATCTTTCATCAGGTAGGCCTGCACAAGATCACGCAAAGGATAGTACTCATAATTACCAAACATACCCGGCCACGAATCTGCGTTGAGTACATTGTTGGCATAAAAGCGTCCAAGTACGATCTCTTTGTTGTTTTCAAGATTTTCACTAAAAAATAAAGTGCCGTAGTCCTGATTGGGCTTACCGGTATTGTATATACTGAAACCACCCTCGCGCATCTGCTGATCACTCAACGCTTGTGCTTTGTTCAAAAATTCAGTCGCCGTGGTTTTCAATTCCAGTTCGTTGTGGTATTTCCGGTAAGTTCCTTCATACAGGGCAAAGCGGCCATATTCCTGCAGCACCACCCACTTGTTGACCGTACCCGATTTTATTCGGGGCTGTACGTTTTGTGCGGCAAACTCAAAATCTTCCATGATTTTCTGCACCACCGTTGCTCGTGGGTCGCGCTTGGCAAAAAGATAATCCGTATCTCCAACCTCCAGTGCTTTATCCACCCAGGGCACATCTGAGAAACGCTGCACTTTCTCTACGTAAAACCGAGCGCGAAAATAACGGCCTAGCCCCTCATAATGTGCCTTTTCACTCTCACTGATCTTAGCCTTGCCCATATGCTGTAGAAAGAAATTTATTTTGCGGAGCTGTTCCCAATTCCAGCCTCCTGAGATCGTCGCCGCAGAAGCATTACCGGCCATAATGGTTTTGATCTCCGTATTGCCTGTTGTACTTGCATTGTCTGTAGTAGCATCCGATTGATAGATCCCTATTCCTGAAAAATTGTACAATCCATTGATATACAACTCTAGGTCGGTCGCTGTATTGAAGAAATTTTCGTTATTGATCGCAGTCTCGGGAACACGATCCAAGTAGTTGTCGTTACAGCTTCCAAGCAGAGAAAGACCTGAACATACAACGGCTAATTTTATATATTTATTTATCATGATAAGCAATTAAAAGGTGACTTGAATACCTGCAGAAAAACTTCTTTGAAATGGATAAGTGAGACCATTACCTACACGGTCCGAACCTGCAGTTGGATTGGTATACGTATTTTCGTTCAGTGTCTCCGGATCAAAATAGCGCTTCACAGCAGACCATTCGATGATATTTTCACCACTTAGATAAACACGTAGGTTACTGATCTTGGCGCGTGAAGTAATAGATTTGGGTAAGGTATACCCTATCGTCAGGTTTTTCAGACGTAGATAAGCCGCATTCAGCAAATAATTGGTCTGTGGAATGGCCAATCCCTGGGCCTGGTCAATACGGGTACCCAAGTTACGGTCGGCAAGCCATGACTGTAAGATCGGGTAAGCCGCATTGAGGTTTTGATCGGCCAGTCCCAAATTCAAATAAGCTTGCGAATGTTTCGCACGGTCGATATCCGAATCACTTCCCGGACGGTAGAAATCAAGCAAGTGCCCATAAAAGTTACCATAAGGCTGTTGGTATGTCCCCCAATACAGGTAGTCCAACGGATAATAATCGCGTTTACCAATGCCTTGAAAAAATGTCCGTAAGTCAAAACCTTTCCAATCTGCAGACAGGTCTATACCAAATTGATAACGTGGTGTGGAGTTACCAATGATCTTGAGGTCTTTGGTATCGCCAAGTGTATATCCTTTTTCAATCTTACCATTACCATCCTGATCCACATAGGTAGGCCATCCCGGTACAATCGACAAGGCGCCCCAGGGAATGATCGAAGTCTGGTCCAACTTGGCAATCTCTGCCTCGTCTTTGAAAAGTCCGTTACTTTGCAAACCCCAGATCTCCCCCATTTGCATGCCTTCATAATATTGCAGAATGCTTTTATTGGGGTTGTCAAAACGTGTAATTTTGGACTGTGAGTCTGACAGCAATAATTTGGCATTGAAGCGTAATGGTGCGTTAGCCAACTCGAAACGATCCTGAAAATTGACAGTCAATTCCCAGCCATTGGTCTTTAGATCGGCAGCATTCTCCCGTGGCTCACTCGCACCCAAAATATTGGGAAGATCTCTGCCCAGTGTCAACATCCCCAAGGTACGTCTGGAATAATAATCAAAACTTGCCGAAAGTTTATTTTTGAGTACCGCAACGTCCAAACCAAAATTTACGGTATTGACCTTCTCCCAGGTATAATTGGGGGAAACCAAAGGTGGAACACCAATATAGATTCCCCGTTCACTTCCGAACAAGTAATCGGCATCCTTTTTTTCCATCGAAGGAAGGTAGCCGTAGTTCGACACAGACTGATTACCCAATTGACCGTAAGATACCCTCAGCTTCAATAAATCCAGTCCAGCGACAGACGACATAAACTTTTCACGGTCTATACGCCAGGCAGCTGAGCCCGAAGGGAAAAAGCCAAAACGCTTACTTTTCGGAAATCGGGAAGATCCATCGTATCGACCATTGAATTCAACAATATATTTATCATCATAAGTATAGTTCAACCGATAAAATGCACCACGTAAGGCATAAGTATCAATAGCTTCACCCATTTTCATTGTTCCTGTTGCAAACTGAATGGTTGGAAAGGATTCTGAAATAAGTCCGGCGCGTTCTGCACTGATCACTTCATACCGATAATCCTCCTGGTTAAAACCCAGTATCGCATTAACCTGATGCTTATTAAAAGATTGCAAGTAAGTACCGTAGATATTATAAACATTATAATAGGAAAAACCCGCTTCACGATAAGCCCCTGTTGTCCCCTCTTTACGGACATCGTCCGGACCATAACCGATTTCGTATTGCTTGGTGTACCAATTGCGGTTTAACGAATTACGCTGGAAAGTATAATCTGCATTGACTTTGAATTTATTTCCAAAAAAGCGAAGCTCAGTATTGAAGGTAGATTGTACATCCAGACGTTTACGATCACTTTTACCGCCATCCACCATTTGGGCAGCAATAATACCTGCCGAAGAATTGGCCCATGTTCCATCCGGGTTCTTATCAAAAGAAGTTGGAAAAATATTGTAGATATCGGGCAAACTCATTTGCGAAGGCGTAAGCCTACGTGTACTTCCGATCACTGTATTGTTACCAAAGGAAATGAAATCCGAAAGCCTATAGTTTACTTTCGAACGCAGGTTGTAACGGTCAAAATAATCTTCCGTGAGCTTAACAGGCGAATTTTGCCGGTTGTAGCTACCACTGATATAGTATTGTACTTTTTCATTTGAGCCCGAGATTGACAGGTCGTGTGTATTTGTTGCATTCCAGTCGGATAAGAAATAACGTGTCCAGTCCCTGTTACCCATATATTCCCAGAGCTTGGAATCTGAAGGATTGATACGCACACCGGCAATGGAAGGGTTGTCAGATCGCTCTTTCGCATATTGGTAAAACTGGTCCGAATAGTTGACATTATCCCAGGGTGTATTATCGGTGGACGTCTCCAATAGTCTCGAAAATACATAAGGATCCGTTATTTTATCGGGCATTACTGTAGGGGTATTCCATGTAAAGTTATTTGAATAGCTCACTTTCACATCGCCTTTCCCTGTTTTTGTCGTGATGATCAGAACCCCAAAGGAGGCACGGGCCCCGTAGATCGCCGCAGCCGACGCATCTTTGATTACCGTAAATGATTCAATATCCTGTGGCGCAATCCGGATCAATTCGGCTGCCGAAATAGGAACATTATCTACCAAAATTAATGGATCGCCACCATTGATCGATGTAATTCCACGGATATTGATTTTAGGTTCCGCTCCTGGTGCTCCGGAGTTGAACTGTATATTCAAGTTGGGTGAAATCCCTTGAAGCCCCTGCGCAGCATTGGAAATAGGCCGGCTTTCGAGCACATCGCCACTAATCTGATCTACAGCACCAGACAGGTTGGTCTTTTTCTGTGTACCATACCCCACAACGACCACCTCGTCCATTTGATTTGAGGCTGCGTCTGTGAGTTGAAACACCACGCTCGATCTTTTACCGGAAGTAACAATATACTGGCACTCCTCTTTTGGCAGTAGTCCTGTATAAGTCACCAAAATACAATAGTTGCTATCCACCGGCAAATTATTGAACATGGCTTTCCCCTGCTGATCGGCTTGACCAGATCGTTTCAGGTTGCTATTCTGGTTTTTTATGGTCACCGTTGCATTGGCCAAACCTTTTGACTTCGCATCCTGCACGATGACAACAAGTTCCCCGCTTTGTTGGGCAAAACCCTTTTGGCCAAAAGCAATTGCTAGTAGCAGTAATAAAGCCCCCTTGGCTGGCCTTTTACCTGTTGAAAATTGTTGCATAGTTTTCATTAATAATTGAGCATAGTTTTCCCTGGCCTCCCTAAAAAGGGAGGCTTAATAGTGTTTTTTTATGGATTTTATTGACTGTTTTTTAAGATCGTATAGGTATTTGTTTCGGTATTAAACTTGAGTTCGAGCTCATTTGCAATACAGATTGTTTGCAGAATCTGCGCGACCTCATTTTCTGTTGTATATGTACCATAGAATGATAGTCCTGACACATCATCCGGAGAAAAGAGAATCGTTATGCGGTAGAAAGACGCCAAGGCAGGAAGCACGTCCGCCAAAGGCTTGTGGTGAAATTCCAATGTTGTTGGTACGAGCTCTTCCACTGGTTTTTCCAGTTTCAAAACAGGTTCTTTTTTGGGTTGTACAACTTTTTCCGCCCAAGTTTGCCCTGGAGTCAAATAGGCAAGAAGCTTATCTTCCCCATTTTCGCCACGCTCCTTAATGGAAACTCTTCCTGTGATCAGGCGCACACTAGGCTTCCTATTTTTGGCCTCCTGCACAACCCAAAAAGAAGTTCCTAAAGCCGTTGTCAGGATATTGCCCGATAGAACTGTAAATGGGCGCGATTTATCGTGTGACACCTCAAAAAAAGCCTTTCCTTGCAATTGAATCGCGCGCTGCTTTTCTGGAAAGGGTTGCATCAAGGAGATTGAAGAATTTGCCAAAAGACGGACTTTACTGCCATCTTGCAATAAAATCGTGCTATCCCGTACAACAGTATAGGTTATCATTTTGGACTTATCGACCGTTTTTTCGACCTTAACGGACTGCTTGCCTTTGGCATCCCCGCCACTATTCCGATCGAGTAGGTACCATCCAAATGAAAAACAAAAAAGAACAACTGCGGCAGCCTTACCCCATAACAACCAAGGTGGATGTGCGATTTTAGTAGGTGTTTCGGTGGCTAGCAAACGGAGGTCTATCTTTTCTTTCATCCGCGTTTGAACCCCTTCCATATCAGCTTTGTACCCTTCTAAGACATCAAGTTCCTGCAACCAACACATTAAATGTGCCCGTTCCTCATCCTTTATCTGTCCTGATGAATACTTTTGGATTAATTCCTCCAATTCCCTTTTTCTGTCTTGCATACACCCTATAGTTGCTCCAATTGGGTGATCGTACCATCGAAAAACCGTTAAGTTTATGTAAAGTTTATTTTAAAAAATTTAATTAAAAACACCTTGGATAAGGATTAAAAGAAGACTAGAAGAGATAAGGACACGAAGACTGTCGGATTTAGCTGTTGCTGCTGCATGTGCTGGCGCACAAGGTTCAACGCTTTACTTAATTGGTTTTTTACAGTTTGAAGCGATATGCCAAGTTGTTCCGCAATTTCATGATTACTGAGACTACGTTGGTATTTCAAATTAAAAACAACGCGCATACGGTCGGGCATTTCCACCACAGACTGTTCAATCGCAATCAGTACGTCTGTGTAATTCTCTTCATAGTCCACGATAGGAAAAATATCATGCAGACCATCCTGTATCATTAAGCTATACTGTTCAATATGTTTTTCATGCACACCTTTCTTTCTGAAATACTGAAACAACTTATGATATAGGGCCGAAATAAGATAGGCTCGCAATCCGCTATGAATATTGATCATGGCCCTTCTTTGCCACAGGTCCACAAAGAGATCCTGAACAAGATCCATAGCCAAATCCACATCGCCCAACTTCTTAACTGCAATACGGAAAAGTGTGCTCCAATGATGCTCATAAATCTCATCAAAAGCACTGTAATCTGCATTTACCAGACGTTCTAATAGGATAGCGTCTATCGTTTTCACAAGCATACTCTCTAGATCAATAATTCTTCGTCAGCTGTAAAGATCATGCTTTAATACAACTACAATATTAAGAACAGGTAAAGAATACATTAACAACAAAAGCCTGTTATTTATGCATGTCCCCGATCCGGAATGCTCCACCGAAAGATTAGCTATCTCTTTAAAGCGCATATTTTACGTTTAATAAGGATTAAAAATGTCAGTTCATATAGGAATCAAGCCATCGCTTGGATATCACGTGAATGCGCAAAAAAGTTAAGACTCAAAAAACAATTTAATGCGCATTTATTGAGCCTTAACTTATAAATTAACCGCTAAACGACCTATCGAGCCGATTAGAACATATAAAAGATACTTAACTGCGCCACGCTATTCTTAAAATCAGATTTTAGTGTCGTAGAATTAAACTTACCTACATCCATAAAACCCTGGTAGTATCTCGCTCCCAGGCCCAAACCTTTAGCTGGACCTTTCGTAAATTCATAACCCAAACCTGCAACAGCACCCGCATCAATCTTATCTGCAAAATCCACAAAGCCTGTATTTTTTGCATCTTTCATCAATAGATTGGCCTGCGCGCCAACTTCCGCATAAAGACCGATAGCCGATCGATATTTTACGAGGATCGGAACGGACATATAGGATAACTTCAGGTCCTTATGCGTTCCGAACACATTGTCTGTGATTTTTGCACCCTGCATTGAATACAAAAATTCCTCTTGAACAGACCACTTGTCTGTAAGCTTAAAATTGACAAGAAGCCCCCCGTTGAATCCTGCGAGTCCTTCAGTATCGAAGTTCGCACCTGTAAAGTTACTGTAGTTCCCCCCAGCCTTTAAACCAAAAGAAAGCCTTTGAAAAATTCCGCCCAAACCTTGAGCAGCGGATACCTGTGCCATTGCCAAGACCAATCCAATTAATAATAGTTTTTTCATCACGAATAATTTCATTTAAAATTTATGTGACAAATGTAGATGCATTTAAAGAGGCTGGGAAGCTCTATAAGAAGGCAAAATTGTCCAAAAAGTCGTTTTTTCAATATAAAACAATACATTTGAATAACAATACTTGACTATTATGGAAATGACGTTGCCATTTACGCACAATAAAAACTTGAAACAGCATAACCATAATGAGGATTTCATTTTATTGGAGACACCCACGATTGAACGACTTAATTTTCCGGTGAAATTGGATGTCACCATAAGTATTATTTGCTGTGAAGGTCATTTGAAAGGACATTCAAATATGCGCTACTTTGAAACGGGTGCCCCCTCTCTTATTGTACTCCTCGCGGGGCATACTGTAACCATAGAAAATGTGAGTGACGATTTTTCTGCACTTTTTATAGTCATGTCAAAGACATTTACCTCAAGTCTTAATATCGAAGAGCATCTACCCGTTTTTCTTTCTTTGCATAATCAACCTTTTATTGCATTAAAAGATGCAGAACTAACGAGTTTGGCTGATTATTTTAAAACAGTGCAAAAAGTGCTGGAAACAGATAATCCTTATACCACAAAAATTCTTCAACACCTAACAAAAGCCTATTTTTACGGGTTTGGTTACAATGCCCATAACATCGAACGTCATACACAACAGGAAAAAAAGCCCCGATTGGAAGAACTGGTTGAAAACTTCCTAAATCAGGTACAGGACAATTTCAAACAAGAGCGGGGCATAGAATTCTACGCAGATAAGCTATGTGTAACTCCAAAGTACTTATCCAAGGTGATCAAAGAACACAATGGTCTGTCTGCCAAGCAATGGATTGATGATTATGTTGTGTGGGAAGCTAAAGCGCTGTTGAAGTCTACGCCTATGACTATACAGCAGATCAGTAATGAGCTTAACTTCCCTTCACAATCTTTTTTCGGCAGATACTTTAAGCGATCAGTCGGATTGTCTCCGCTCGCGTATAGAAAAATGTAGAAATTTTCCGAGGTAGTAAGCACACTTGTGCAAACCCATCAAAAATTGACTAAAAGGAATGCGGCAGACTCAAATTGAGACGAGTTCCATTGCCTTTCACATAATTCATATTATTTGACTGCCATTGCGAGATCACCGTGTAATAATCCTTATTGAATATGTTTTCGATTCCCAGGCGTATTAGCGATTGTGTGTTGATCTGATATTTACTGGAGAAATTGAAGGTTGTGAATGATCGGATAGGTCCTGTTCCATAGCTGTACAATCCATTAACAGGTTCAAAACGATTTCGGCCCGAAGTAGCGATCATTTGCGTTGTAAGCGACCATTTTTTCATTGGATTTACGGTAATAGAGCCCGTTATCTTAGGTGGATTGATGCGATCCCCACCAAGATATACACGACTTCCGTCCGTTAATTCCCTTTTCCCTTCAGTATATGAATAGCAAGCGAGATTCACTTGTAATCCCTGCAAATAATGAAATGGCCAAAGATACCGTCAAGGTAATCTTGTCCAATCTTGGTGAATATATCCAGGATTTCACATTGTACACGATGGATGGAGCCGGAAATAAATCGGTAGGCCAGACATTGACAGCAGTAAAAGTATATGGTCCCCTATATGTGAGCTCACTGCGGAATAGAAGATTTACGACAAGTAGTTTAAATTTGACAAATTTAACTCTCAACTTTGCCGCAAACACCGATACAATCAATGTAGATACCAAACTAGTTATACAAATAACCTCGGTTTAAGAGTAAATCTGTCTTTGCATCCTGATTCGCTGAAGATCGTATTACCAAATTGGAAAACAGGTGAGAAAGTACTTTTGAAGTCTTCATTTATACCTGTCAAGAATGCAATTGATGTATTTACAGCGTCTTATACAGACACACTTCTTATCAACTAAGTTCTCTTTTTTAACTTAAAAATCCGCTTGGTAAGTCCAGGCGGATTTTTAAAACCGATCGCCATGCGATTAATTTAACAGATGAAGCACATATTAGGCTCAGATAAAAGGAAGCATCTATTAAGCTTAAATATTTTTATTATCTTTACACGAAAATTGCCTTATTAAATTAGTTAAGGTGGTTTTATTCATATTAACCGTTAAATTCACGCTATTGAGGATGAAAGTCTATTGGTATTACATTTCACTTATACTCATTATATTTTTTAAAAGCACTGACTTACTAAATGCACAGTCTATCACCCAAATACAAGCCATAAAAAATCCATTGCAGCAGATAGAAGCCGTGTTAAACCTTCCAAGCCACTTTAATCGCGACACCACTTTATTGAAAAAGGAATTAGAGCCCATAAAAACATTAGCCAAACAGCACAACAGTATTCCCCTAGAATGGGCCTATTATATGCTCATGGCAGATGGTTATTCCGTTGCTTTCGACCATACAAATGCTCTTTCTGACCAATATTACAAATACGCCAGAAACTTAATCGAAGCGCATCCAAACCCAGAACTGGAGATGATCGGAAATATACGACAGGGCTATTATAATTTCGTATACCGCAAGGTCATCGATGCTTTCCCTTATTTCTTACGAGCCAATGATCTAAATGCCAGAATAGACAGAAAAAAAATACCATTGCCCGTAAAACACTATCAATTTATGGCGAGCTTTTTTAATCATATCGGCGACCAGAAAAAAGCTGTAAACTATCTTCATGAAGCTTTGCCTTTTGCAAGACCTGCTTCAAGAGCACGGATTGATCTACTCAATTCAATAGCTGTCTACCTATCGGTAGACAATCCTGTTCCTGAAGCGCTTAAATACCTAAAACAGGCCATGGCCGAAGCTCAACAAGCAAAAGATTCTGTGTGGATTGGAATTATATCCGGCAACATGGCGGATTATAGTTGGGAAGCAGGAGATAAAAAAAAAGCAATCGAACTGGTCAAACAAAATATTGACCTCTCATTACGGTATCACGAGCCCAATGATGCCATGCGGGCAAATCTAATTTTAGCAAGCTGGTATATTGACCAGCAGGAATGGCAACTTGCAAAAAAACATATAGAGGCGAGTGAACATCTTATGGAAGACAAACCCTACTTTCTGAAATATAAGATGGATGCAGCCAAATCATTAGCTGCGATTTCGCATGGATTAGGACAGCAGAGCAAACAACTTCACTATTTAAACCGCTATATATTGTTGAGAGATTCATTGGAGAAAAGAACAAATATCAAAGAGTTGCAGAAAATCATCTGGGAGAGTGAACAGGAAAAATATAACCGCGCCTTGCTGTCCGAAGCAGAGAAAAGACAAAAAGTAAAAAGTACTTATCAATTTATGAGTCTTCTACTTGTCTTAATTTTTGCTATCGTTATTCTATTAATCAATAGGTCGAGGGCAAACATCAAAATACGTAACGCAAATCTTGAAAGGGAACAACTCCAACTTAACCACAAGAAGCAGCTTGTCGATCAAGAACTCCTCATATTAAAAAACTCGCTCAGCGAATTTACGGATACTGTCAGGCAAAATGACATCACGATTCAACAGCTGCGTGAGGAATTAAAAAAGGAAGAGAATCAAAATCCAACCTATATTGCCGAAGTAAAAGCGAACCTCAATGCCTTAATGGAAACACATATTATGACAGACGACCGATGGGCAAGGTTTAGGCATACGTTTGACCAGGTATACCCTGACTATTTACAACAGATGAAAGATGAACATGCAAAAATTACCGAAAACGACCTCCGTATATTAGCCTTACAGAAGCTTGAGCTGAGTAATGCGAGTATGAGTGAGCTTCTTTGCATCTCTATAGAGGGTATAAAAAAAGCGAAACAGCGCCTTAAAAAAAAATTGGGGGCCACTTATTCTTCCTGATAAAAAAGAAAATGGGCCGATTATCCTATTAATCAGCCCAAATGGAAAAATACAATTTAAAGAGTAGGTCCAAGTTTAATCTGCCGTACCTGTACGGCTAACGGTATCCCAATCTTTAATGGTTACATTGCCCAATACGACGCCTGTTTTATGCACTGTAATCGTATAAGTATATTCTTTGCCAGGCTCGAATTGTTCGTTCGCCTGACTTGCCCAAGCATAGGTATCGTTACCTATCTCAAAGGTGAAGCGCACAGCTCCGGCCGTTGCGTAGGTAGCCGGAAGCACAATAGCTTCATAGGCTGATCCGCTAGCTTTTACAAAGGGGCTTATATCTGCAGGGCCACTTGCTGCTCCCAGTGTCCCTGTGCTCAGGTCAATGCTCGACATGGTTTGCATACCCTTTATCTTAACTCCCATCGCGGACCAATCAGCGTTGGAAGCATCCAGACCAGTTCCTGCAGTAGGTTTGATAACCACTTTACTGAGCTTATGGTCAAAAACGAGTGGAACCTGAGTTCCGGAGCTTTTATTGAATCCATTCACGCCATTTGTTGCTTTGCTCCAAAGAAAATCAATTTTGCTCAGGTCATTTTGCGAGGAAACATCGATTGGCTGCACTGTCGACAAAGAAGCTGTGGGTACAAAAGGATAATACGCTACAAAATCCACTTTGCTGTCCGAAACAGGGTAATAAATCCCCTGTCCCGTTGCTGGAGCAAATAGAGTCCCATTAAAGTTGTACTGGCGATTGCTGCTATTTTCGCTTATGGTCGTGGTCCCATGATTAACCATAAAAATACCGATCTGATCGCCCGAAGCCCATACTGTACTCGCCCCCGAACGGTTACTTGTTGCTTTAAGCTGACTAATTTGTCCACTGAAATTGATCACCTCATGTTCCACATCAGGTGTATCATTTTTGGCGCAGGCCCCGAGTAACAGGACTGCTGCCGAAAAGGCTGTTAACAATTGTGTTTTCATATTTAATTTTCACTTTTTAATTTATTAGTTATGACAGTGTGATTTACGGCAATACGCTATGGTCTTAAGACAAGCTTATTTTATCTATACTTTATTATACGAAATCCGATAAGGTAGGTCGAAGAAGAAACCAACGATTGTATTTTAGCCGCTGAGCGCGCATAAATCAAACCATTATTAAAGTTCCCCCCGCGCGCAAAGCGGTTAGTTGATGTAGCATCCGGAATGGATGGATCTACAACAGCTGTTTCCATTGTCGTTGCAGTAGACGGATAGGGACCATTGCTGAGACACCATTCCGCTACATTGCCATAGGTATAATACAATCCCCATCTATTGGGTTTCAAGGTACCAACAGCGGCACTTTTTAGCCCCGTCCCTTGCAGGTTAGTCCAAGCATAACTGTTAATTTGGGCAGGGTCATCGCCAAAAAACCAGCGATCTTCCGTACCCGCACGGCAGGCGTACTCCCATTGCGCTTCCGTAGGCAACGCACCTCCTGCCCAGGCTGCATAAGCTTTGGCTCCCTCAAAAAATACAACCGCCATAGGCACATTTTCACTACCTGGTAATGCTTTCCATTTTCCATCTATGTAATGAGGCTGACTTACTAGATTTTGAAATACGGAAAAAGCGAGTACCATATTTCCATCGAGCGGGACATGTACAGAAAGTCCCCCTCCAACGATATTCATCGCATTTAGAAAATCAGCATACTCGGCAACGGTAACCTCATACCTGCTCATATAGAAACCTTTGGTCAATTTTACCCAATGCCGTGGCTTTTCATTCGCATCTGCATAGGGGTCAGTAGCTGGGCTACCCATTTGAAAAGTACCTGCAGGAATCCATACCGCTCGCCAGAGATTTTTGAGTTGAGGCACGTCTATCCGATGTGAGGTGCCCCCTAAAAGCTGTAAAGAGCTCTTCTGCTGCTGGATATAGGATTGACCCGATTGACTCAGAAATAAGCTCCGCTTCCCAGCCTCAAGCATCTGAGCTGGCAAAAGTGCACGATAGGTAAACTTCGTTTCATAATCGGTATCATCGGGCTGCTCCACGCGATACATACGTACACTACTCTGCTGCCCGGATAGCGGGGTGAAAGTGCCGCTCGCTAGCGCCAAATGCCCATCACAAATAATATTCGTCAGGTTAACGACCATATCAACATCCGGACTAGAGGCTTTCGACGTTCCTGCTTCAAGCTCTACCTGTACCAAACTCAACAGATGTTTAAAATCAAGCTGCACCGTAGCGCCCAAGTTGATGGCTTCGGCTTTTGCAAACATCAGGTCACTCTGTTGAAAATCCGACCATATAGTTTGATCTTTCTTGACCGAGAAACTGATTGAAGCAGGATTTGTCAGCCCCGCACGATAAGGGTAATAAGCGTAAAAATCAAAACTGGTACCTGCTGGCCAATTGACGGCACCCATCCATTTAGTACCGTTAAAAGACAATTTGGCATTAGCGATCAGGCTATTTCCAGCAGTTAATGGTTGACCCGCTGGCACAACAAAGATGCCTATCGTATCGCCAGCGCTAAAACTTGCGGTAAAATCGCTCGCAGACACTGGGGGAGTTAATGCCATATTACCGTTCGATTTACTGGACTGCAAAGTGGCTTTTGTCACATTTTTTTGATTATCATCAACTTTCGTGTTATTGATGATTCCAATCTGAAACGCCATATTCCCACGCCCCGAATTAGGATCTATGACAGCCAAATCTAATTTCTCCTGACAGGACATCAGCATAAAACAACACAGAAAAAATTGAAACAAATATTTTCTACTTAAAACTGTTATGAGGTTACTATACATAATTCGGTGCTATGTTGTATAAATTAAGGGTTAATAACAATGCGAAAACCTAGCATGTTACTGAAATAAGAAGCTTCTCTCAATGAACGGTAGGCAGCTCTCGTCTGAGTTGCTGTAAAACTCGCCATGTCATAACTTCCTCCTCGAAACGCATGATTCGCTTCTGCCTCGTTGGCCGGTCCCGGTCCAAGGAGTGCATCCGTTTGATTTTGTGCGCCAGGCGGGTAATCACCCGCTGAAAAACAATATTCTGCCACCAAACCATGCATATCATATAGCCCCCAAGGATTAGGCAACTTACTTCCAACGTCAAACTGTGAACTACCTTGATTATACCAAGCATAATTGGCCAACTGATTCTCATCATCACCAAAAGACCATCGCGTTGCTGTCCCCGAACGACAGGCATACTCCCATTGTGCCTCAGTAGGCAAGGTACCTCCAGCCCATTTCGCATAAGCCAAAGCCCCGTCAAACGTAAGTAACATCATAGGATAATGTTCAAAACCAGCCGGGGGAACCCATTTCGTCCCATTGTAGCGAGGTACATTATACTGATTATTAGCGACAAATCCCCTGACCCAATTCCCATTGAGCGGCACATTAGCGATATACCCGCTGGAAGGTATGGTTACATTGCTCGCATTAATAAAATCACAGTAATCTTGAATTGTAACCAGATATTTGCTCATGTAAAATCCTTTTTCAAAACGCACCCAGTGTTGTGGCTTTTCATTGGCACTGGCATCTGTATCGGTATTGGGGCTTCCCATCAGAAAACTACCTTCGGGTATCCACACCAGGTCAGCAGCAACCGGATCGGTCTCCGTAACCTGACCTATTGTTTGCCAATCGGTAATAGCTGCACGTTGCACTTCTATCTCTTTATTCTTAACGGTAATGGTATAATTATATTCCTTTCCCTGCTCAAATGCATCAGTTACCGGAAAAGTATAATGCATCTGTTGCGTTCCAAGTTGAATGGTTAACACCCGACCACCGGTTCCGGTATGAGGTAGCAGGATAGCCGAACGATTAGTTCCCACATGAATTGTGCCCGAGGCATTCGCATTGTGCAGGACTGCAGTCGCCAAATTGAAGGTAGCGTCGGAAGAAAAGCCTGCGAGAGAAATCTGCGCTGATGAGAGTACGACAGGAGAACCCCCCAAACCAGCAGTCAAGTTAAAGTTGATCTTGGAAAGTATATGCTTAAAATTGAGATCCACCTCCTCCTTGCTCTTCACAATTCCAATACTACTATTGCTATAAAGTAGATCTAGGCTCCTTAAATCATGTTGATCCAAAAGATCTATGGAAAGTGTATTACCAGTTACTTGGCGATAGGGCGCATAAGCCACAATATCAACCTGCCCTGTAGTTGGATAATAAATCGGTTGGCCCGATAAAAAGAAAGCGGCTCCACCAGCACTATAGGTATATTTACGATTGTATTCCATGCCCAAGGACAGATTGCTTTGTCCACTCGCCATCATAAATAATCCCATCTCGTCACCATCGGCCCATACACTTGAATTACTCAGACCAGCATGGGCAGCTCGAACCCCTATTTTAAGTGAAATATCACTCATCTCCAGCGGTAAATTATCCGACTGCTTACAACTTAATAAGCTAAATACAGCAAGCAAAAAATATACTATTTTATACATCCTTTTCATATTTCAACATCATTTTCCAGCAAGGTACCCCCTAATTTCCATCGCCCTGACATGCAGCACACATCGCATTCCCCAAGTGTTGCGAACAATTTAATCTTAAGGCATAAGATCCAAAATGGCATTTAACTACAAGTCCAAAATTAGCTTAAAACCATCCTAACATCACAATTATAGCGGTGGACAGAAGGTAGACAATCCCTATACAGTGTCAATACAGTCTATCTCAGATAGTGAAAACCAAGTACATTATAATTGATTCACAACCTTTTCAAACAAACAAGGTCTTCCTGCTTAGGAAGACCTTGTTTGTTTGAAAAAAATGTGAGTCCGCTAATTATTTACAGGGATTCTGTAAACACCCCTTATCGCCGCCTTACCATCGGTGGTTTAGCCAGCCGAGGCCACAGCCGTTGCGCCATCAATTTTATAAACGGTAGACTTACCAGCACTACCCTCGGTATAATATACTTAACATAGTGCTCATTTGGTACAGATTAGCGATCCGGATTTAGTTGTTTTAGCTATAAAAGAATTACTTCCAGCAACAATTAAGTAAATTTCTTAATCAATATGTACCTGTTACTATTTACCAACTCGCAACCTGTCGCATAAACACAAAATATCTCCCCCCAAACCTTATCGCGAGATAAAAAATACAGGTATAAGAAAACAGGAAGAGCATCATGCTAAAGATCCGATTTTTTTTTATCTTTAATTAAATAACCTAAGCATGCTTGCCACAATCCCAAAACCTAAAAAACCTTTAAAAGAGCAAAAAATACATCTTTTTTCCAGATTTCTACTCATCCTATTATGTATAGTCTGTTCGATCAGTAGTGCACAAGAAAGGGCCGAAAAAGCAATTGTACAAGGAAAGATTATACATTATGATCCTTTGATCCCCTTGAATATAACCCTGAATCGGCTGGGACTTTCTGCGATCACCATTTACCCCAAGGTCAACGATAAAGGTGATTTTTATGCGGAGGTGGATTTATATATACCTACGCAGGTTTGGCTAGGCTATCGGACGAATTTTAGCATTGTTCTTCATCCCCAAGACAGTCTTTGGGTCTCTTTTGATGGTAATTCTGACCAAAGAAGTTCCCTTTTGCGCACAGTCAAATTTGCCGGGACTTCCGCCGCCACCAATACCCAGATCGCACAATTCCAAAATCTTTATTTTGCTAGTGAACTCTACGACCAAAATAAGAATTTTTATGCCGTAAAAAATTACGATCCCGTACAGTATATGCGATTCAACGATACCGTACGCCAAAAAGGCAAAGCGTTGTATGACGAGTTTGTCCATACCTATAGCCCAAATGCTGAAAGTAAAAATTGGGCTCTTTTTGAGACAGAAACTCCTTATTACGATAACATCCAGTTTTATTCCATAGATCACAAAAGAGCCAATAATCTAGGCCCCATGGATACCACCTTTGTTATCCCCATAGGATTTTACGACAAGTTGGCAAAGCGTCTTCCACTCGAAAAAAGCCATTTAATGAACACAAATGCGGTATCTACATTTTCCTCATTTTATGATTATTATATTAACGAAAGACGGAGATTTGAGGAAACGAGCGACGCAAATTGGGGAATTACACCAAGTGGGGAACGGTTTGCGTCCACTACTATTGCTGACTCACTACAATTGCACGGGATAGTTAATTATGTGAGCGATCCGCTCTTACGCGAAATCATGCTGAGCCATCACTTTTCAAAAAGTTTTCGAAAACAGGATTTCAAAACCTACGAAAAATTTATTACAATTGTCACCCGACATATTACTTCCCCCTTTCTGCGGGATCCACTGCAGCAGGAATACCTTGCTACAAAAGCCCGAGTCGAGCATCCTGAACTCAATAGCCGTGCTATTCTAAAGGATATGCAATCCTCTCCGATCCAAGAGATCATGGAAGATATCTTACAAAGCAACAAAGGTAAAGTAATCTACGTCGATTTTTGGGCGACCTGGTGTGCCCCCTGCTTGAGTGAATTTCCCAACTCCAAACGAATAGAAGCCGATTTTCAGAACAAAAACGTTTCGTTTGTATACCTCTGTCTTGATTCAGATCAGGACAAGTACAAGGCAACGGTTAGTAGCTATGATCTGGGCGGACAGCATTATTTCCTATCAGCCAAACAGAGCGGCTCCATTCGAGACCTATTCAAGGTCAGCGGCATACCATTTTACCTTTTGATAGACCGAGACGGCACAATTCTAGAAACAGGAAACCACCTGCGACCACTAACCGCAAAAGATAAAATCAATACGTTGCTCCAATATCGGCAGATTTCGAGAACAGCTCATACGCCTGCTATTGGCCCAAAAGTTCCAGGGCCTTGATTATTTTACGATCCTTTTCCAGCACTGTGAGGTTGTCGTCTCCCACGACTTCAAAATCAGGCGAAATATAGGATTTATAAACTTTTAAATTCCTGTCCACCACATAATCTGTTGACAAGTTAATGCCCGCATGATCATTTATTTTAAACCCCTGCACCGCGGTTGTATAATTTGCGGTCTTTTCCCCTACAATAAACGTATTTTTTCGTCCAATAAAGGATATGGCAGTCATTTCACCCGCGCTTGCCGTATAGCAGCTGGTCAAAATAACCAATGGAACATCATTTGCAATCGGATAGATCAACGCTGATTTTCTGTCCAGCATATTTCCATCTATCAGCAACTTTCCCGCCTTAATTTCCCAGTCGCCTGTAGATTGATTACCAGCGTCCCTAAAACCTCCAAAGTGTACATTGTTTCCGATAAACTCTTTCAGTCCGAGTAATATCGGATACATATTTCCTCCGGTATTTAATCTCAGGTCTATAATCCAGCCTTTAATTTCTGCTGAATTGATCCCATTGATATGGGTCACAATATCATCAGCGATACTATCAACTTTTTTAAACGCAAAATCACTGTTTCCAACTATTCGGAGATATCCTATTTTATGATCAATCACCTCACTAAACGTACTCTTCTCCGTGTTAAGCCTATTTTTCAGATAAACATTGGTCATCACATGAGGATTATTCCATCCGTAGGTTTTTCCTTTGTATTTAAGACCGCCATGATAATCGTTGAGCTGCCTAAATACGGCTTCATATAATGTTGCGGCTTCATCAATCGAGTTTAAATTTTGGGCTTTATTGTATAGTTCACGTTTAATAACCTCAAGGTTTTCTTTATGAATTGAATTGGCCGATATAAGTTCAATCGATTTATCAACAAATGATTTTACACTGTCATTTTTAAACGTTTGCGGAAACGCATATCTCGAAGAAAATAAAAGTAATAATAATAAAAACAATCTGGTCATCTTGGAATTTTTGTAGCAATAAACTTCCTTATACTCATCATATAACCCAAATGCAGGCCTTCATGAAAGTTGTTCCATTCGAAGGCATCCGTTATTGAAGTGAGATGGAAGCCCGTACCCGTTGTGCGTTGCTGATAGGTCACAAACTTTTTGTTGTTAAAATCACGGATGGTCGGTTCAATCTGTTCGAGGAGCAATCTTTTCAGCAGATCAGCTTCCTGCTGCGATACCGCTGCTGAAGGCTTTGTTCCGGATTGGTAGCTGTTGAAGATTTTCTCAGGGATATGTCCTTCTACCTCAGATCCGATATAGATTAATTTATGCTGTGTGGCAATGATGTGCCCGATATTCCAGATCAGGTTGTTGCTGAAGCCATCAGGAATGCGATTGAGCTGTTCCAAAGAATAGTTTTCAAAGAATTTGAGGTAAGCCATTCGGCTCGTTTTCCATGCGCGAAAAAGTGATTCCATGTCCTGTTAACTGTCTGTGTTTTGTACGCAAAAATAAGCTGAATCTTTAAAACTGTCAAAGCTTATTTACGGCAATCGGATGCTATACATCAATTTCTTCCAATGGCACCTGCAGACGCTGATTCTTTTTTTATTGAACTTTTTGATTTGAGTATTGTTCAATTTGAAAGGAAATGGTTCAATTCTTAAAAAAGAAAGTATGAAAGCACAAATCGGACTCGTTATCACGGCAGTTGCCGGAGCAGCACTGCTCATTTACAGACGCTGGAAACAGCGTTCTGTACACGAATCAACAGAACAAACAGATCGCAAAGAGACGGGCAATCTAACGAGCCCACCTTCTTGGTACCGCCCCCTTAACATGCCCGAAATCGACAGCATGGATATTGTATCGTTGCAATATGCCCCCGTCAGGGTATCGCCCGACAGAAATAATGCGGTGCAAGGGATCAACAAACACATTTCGTATTACCATAAAGGCAATAGACATCAATAAGGCAGTGATACGGAAATATTTGCAGTATAAGCGATTTCTACAGCTAAAAAAGTGCCCAAGCTCAGTATACAGCGCTTAACCGCGACAATAAATGCCCGCAGTTCCGCGTTCCAGTTACATCGGTTCAGTCAGATCAAAAATAGGTGTCCTGCTATCTTTTGCACTGATTTATATTTTCTTATATTTTCAGCAGGGATTTATACGGGTTTTGAATTTAGACATGCCAAAATCCGCTTCAATTTCAAAATTATCGACTAAATTGGGACACCTTAATTAATATGGGAGTTTAAAATATATGAAAAAAAATGCTTCCTGCATCAACAATTCAACGCAACGTACTGAAAACAAGAACAATGATTTAGATCTTTATCTAAAAGCATTGAATTCTGCCTATTCGGGTATTATAATTACAGACAATCTGCAATATGATAATCCCATCATTTATTGCAATAAAGCTTTTGAAACCATCAGTGGTTATGCCCACGATGAAATTATTGGCCACAATTGCCGATTTTTACAGGCTCAGGACCGTTCGCAAGCCGAACGTAAGATTATTAAAGAAGCAATTGAGCGTGGCGAAGAATGTAAAATTGAAATTCGAAATTATCGTAAGGATGGAACGCTTTTTTGGAATGAACTTTTTATTTCACCAGTGAAGAATGAAGAAGGTCAGGTAACTCATTTTATTGGTGTTCAAAATGATATCAGTGATCGAAAAAAAGCGGAGCATGATCTTCGTGAAGAGAAGTCCCATGTGGAGCTCAAAATACAGCAAAGAACCAAGGAGCTACAAGATAAAGAAAGCTTTCTGTCCAGTATTATTGAAACAGTACGAGAAAGTCTCTTGGTACTCGATGCCAAATATATCGTCCTGAGCGCCAATAGGCATTTTTTAAACTCATTTAAAGTCACCACAGAAGAAACGGTAGGAAAATTATTATTTGACCTCGGTAATCAGCAGTGGGATATTTCTTCGTTAAAAGAGATGCTCACTCAGATATTGCCTACCAATAACCCGGTTATCGATTATGAGGTAGATCATATCTTTCCTCATATTGGCCGAAAAGTCATGCTGCTAAATGCTTATCGTATTGAGTTCGAGGGCCAGTATAAAGATAGGATCCTAATCGCCATCGAAGATATTACTGAAAAGAAGGAGCAGGATCGGCGTAAAGATGATTTCCTGTCCATTGCAAGCCACGAACTTAAGACTCCGCTCACAACAATTAAGGGTCTCTTCCAGATCTTACAGCGATTGAGTGCCGAAAACACCGATCCGAAGTATGTCTCAACTTTAGATAAAATCACGGTTTATATCGATCGCTTGAACTTGCTAATAGCAAAACTCTTAGATACGTCTAAAATTCAATCTGGAAATCTTGAGCTGCACATGGAGCCTTTTGAGATCGATAAGACCATCCAGGATGCCGTTGAAAGCATGCGATTGGCGGCACCAGATTCTGACATCCACCTTACAGGAAATACAGGTAGTATCGTCGAGGGCGACGAGCTCCAGATTATCCAAGTGCTGAACAATCTGCTTTCCAATGCAATTAAATATTCACCCGAGTCGAAAAAAGTTGAAGTTAGTATCCACAAGGTAGCCAACTTTGTTAAAATCTCCGTACGTGACTATGGCATGGGCATAAACTACCAGGACAGACTAAAAATTTTCGAGCGATTTTTTCGCGTCAGCCATATACAGAAAAAGTTTCCGGGTTTAGGCATTGGGCTCTATGTTTCGCATGAGATTATCTTACACCACAAAGGAACACTGTGGGTCGAAAGCGAGCCAGGAGAAGGATCGACATTTAATTTTACATTACCCATTGTAATCAACAAATAAAAAATATGCAGCCTAAAAAGATAATGATCTGTGATGACGATCGAGGAATACTCGAGATGCTGGAGCTTTTTTTAGAACTAGAAGGATATCATGTCATATGCGAAATAAATAGCACACACCTGACAAAGCAATTAATTTTGCATAAACCAGACCTCTTGCTGCTAGACCTCTGGATGCCCATAATTTCTGGTGACCAGCTGATTAAAATTATCCGCAGTACACCCGAAATTAAAGAAACTCCTATCATTGTGCTATCGGCAAGCGTCGATGGACCTGAAATAGCAGGGAACTTAGGCGCAAATGGTTTTATCGCCAAACCTTTTGATTTAACAGATATCACAGATAAAATTAATAGCATACTGAAAAACTAAGTCTGCGAGTACACGCTGGCCAAGCACAAATAAAAGCACTTTTTAATGGAAAGTGCTTTTATGCAGCTGATGTGATCATCTCAAGACAATCGCTTACGCTTGGCCCAATTTGTCCACGAGAAGTAATAGATCGTCCAGTTCAAATGGTTTGGCCAAAAAAGCGTCGGCTCCACATGCAGAAGCAAGCTGCTTCCCACGCGAACTCGCAGACATCATGATCACCGGAATATTTTGATGTTTTTCTGAACTCCGGAGTTCACGAAGGATATCGCCACCTGACAACCATGGCATTTCAATATCCAATAGTATAATATCAGGGTCAATTTCTTCGACAGAAGCAATAAGTTCTCTGCTTTTTGACACTAAATAAACCTCTCTAAATTCATTCTTTAGAGCCAGCTCCAAAACGTGAAGGATGGTGGCATCATCATCACAAACAACAATTTTCTTTTTCATTTTTTGATTGTTTAAAAACACCGCAATGATTGAAAAATATGGTCTTGTGGGGGGATTTAAAATATAGACCTAAGCTGGGCAGATACTTGGTTACCAAACCGTTTATATAATCTTTCTTTGAGATTTTACAAGATAGACAATTTATTGGATAAAAATCTACTCTCGGTCGTTTAAGATACTAAATGCATACGATCTGGTTCTGGTACATCTTTGAAGACGACTGAAAATGAAGTGCCGACATCTAATTCGCTTTCTACGTGAATAGCTGCGTTGAGC
>NZ_DKSP01000102.1:46917-49267 GCF_002472745.1 Sphingobacterium sp. UBA7253
AGCTGCGTTGAGCTTACTCGCAATTTGTTTAACAATGGAAAGGCCAACCCCCGAACCCTCAAAGCCTTCTGTATTGGACATTCGGCTAAAGATTTCAAAAATTTTGTCACCATCCTTCAAATCAATTCCGATTCCATTATCCTTGATATCATACCGGACCGTATTTCCCTGCCGCATGCTCTCAACGGACACTTGCGGGTTTTGCCTCTTACTGCTGTATTTTATGGCATTGCCAACAAGGTTCAGAAATAATTGATAGATCAGTGTTCTCTCCCCCAATATAGGCAGTATTTCGCCCATTATAAATTCCAAATGCGGGACTTGGTATTGCTGTTTGCAATTTTCAACGATATTGACAATCTTGGACTGTGGATTAATTGGTTCGAACACAAAGTCTACATGATTTACCTTTGACATTTGGTAGACTTTATCCATCATATCCCGCATCAGCTGCGTCCCCTCCAAGATATTTTTCATTGACTTTGCAAGCAGTTCGTCAGAGATGTCTTTTTTATGGAGCAACATTTGTGCAGTGAGCTGTATTGTCGTCAGCGGATTTTTAAGATCATGGGTCAGCGTGTAGCCAAAAGTATCAAGCGCATTATTAGAGCGCACCAGTTTCTTGTTCAATTCATCAATCTCTCCCCCACGCTGTGCTACCGCTTGTTGTATAAGCTGTGTAATATTTTCGATAAAAGCGAGTTCTGAAGATTGCCATTTTTCGGCTTTGCCTTTTGTAATTTTTTTCCATGCCTCGAAAGAAGAACGTGGCGAAGGAAAGGTAATCTTTCTATCTTCGTCTACCTGCATCACTTTTTCCGGCTTCCCTGCCCAAGTCTCTTCTATCAGGCGTTCTTTTCTAAAAACATATAAGTACCAGTTATTTGCGGGCAGAATACTGATGCGCAATACACCGGGAAACATTTCAACATCTTCGGAAGGACCATCCTCCTTAAATCTATCAGTCGCAAAAAACTCTGCAGTGGCTATTTTTTTATCAATTTCTCGGAGCATTTTTTTATCAGGCACCTCACCCACCATCATGATCGCACGATCACGTTTAATGAGTAGACCGTGCCCATTCATTACCTCCATAATACGCACGGCATACTTTTCCAACACGTCATACAAGTCGCGCTTGACCAACAAATCACTTTTTAGATCATGCTTCAGCTGCGATAGATTTTTCTGAACTTTCACTTGTTTCTTCTGAAAATCTGCCAGATAATTGTTTACAGCGTATTGTGTAAGAAAAGTACATAGATGGCGCTGTGAAAGATCGACATGCATTGGCTCTCGATTCTGACAGGCAACAAGCCCCCAGAGCTCATCGTCCACGATAATGCTAAAACTTGCACTCGCCTTTACGCCGGCATTTTTAAGGTATTGTAAATGCATGGGTGAAAGTGCCCGAAGGCTGCAGCGTGTAAGATCGAGATCATCGGCACTCCGCCCCATCAGCGGAATCGCTTCCGCATTGACATCCGCCGTATGGCGGGCATGAAAAATACGGTAAAGCTCGCGCGCCTGTGCAGGAATATCGAATTCCGGATAACGATAATTCATCAACGATTCCAGATCAGCAGTCTTGCTCTCTGCAATAACTTGTCCACTATTATCTTCCAAAAAGCGATACACCATCACCCGATCATAGTGAATAATGTCCTTAATCAATTCAGTCAATGCTTGCCAGCAAGAGTTGCCGCTGCTTCGGTCATCTAAATGCTTTGCATAATAATATAATTTGGTCGTTTTGACAGCAAGAGGGTTGCAGGCTTCTATTTCAAGAAAAATTTTGCCATCATACCTATAGAGACTTAAAAAATAATCGTCTTGATGAATAGTCACCCGATCGGAATACCTGGCAAACATACTGTCGGAAACAGCTTGTTCAATATTCTCTCCACGAAGTTCAAATGAAGGAGTTATCCGATGAAGAACATCGTCTACTGTCATGCCCAGCATTGCGGAGTATTCATCACCTGCAATAGCGGCACAGTTTTCGCTTACCGCAATACACTTATCGTCTTCAAAGATAAATAAATGCCCAAAAGACTGTATATTTCCACACAGGTGAATTTTTTCCTCATGACAATTGATTTCCCGCATAAAGCTACTGATATATTAAATAAAAATATGGTAAAATCAACAGTCCTGTCCTCCGTTAACGCTATCATATGGTTACTAATTTACCAAAAAAATCTGACCTATCGAAACTTGCATCTTTCACTTTAAACCTGAAGAAAAACGAACTAAATATCTACTGCCGGCCCGACTTTTCGAGCTCTTTCATAAAATTCCTCCCCCAGTAATGGATAGCTTAATGCGGAATAAAAATGGTATTAGATCG
>NZ_DKSP01000222.1:0-23779 GCF_002472745.1 Sphingobacterium sp. UBA7253
TGAAAAGCATCAGGCACTGTACGTAAATGTTGGATTCGGTTATCTGGATTATCCAAGCCGAGTTGGGATACTACCAGAAATCACTATATTTCATCTGAAGAGTAAAGGTTAAAGCATTAAATACTGTTCCTGATGAGTCGGTAATCCAGTGCATATTTTCGGGTAACTCATTAAATTCACCACAGATTTCAACACGATTTCCAATCGAATTTCCTATCGGCTGGTCTGAAATACCAAGAAGTAGCAATTAGAATAATATATAATAGTGCCGGAGCCATTAAAGCGAAAGAATCTCCCAATGCAATATGTGAATACAAAGCACCAGTAGCGGTAAAGAAAATACCCGCATATGCCCATTCTTTCCAAAGAGGTCTTTTGGGCCAAAGCAAGGCAGCCACGGCTAAAAGCTTCCAAATTCCAAGTAAAGGAAGTATATAACTCGGATATCCCAAATGAGTCATATTTTGTATCCCGCCTGCTCCTTCCGTTTGAATTTTAAAAATCTGTATGATAGCAGTTGACAATAATCCTACAGCCAACCATACGGTCGCTATCCAATAAATTATCCTATTCCTTTTCATAATGCTATGATTTACTTATTATATTGTTAATTACTTCACATTAATAGTCACCTCTCTTATCTTCAACACTTGGTCTTATTCTTATTTCCTAAAATATGCGGGGTCTTTTACCGACCGCTCCTTATTATGTAGTTATTTGACTACAAATATAAGTGTAGATATTTGACTACACAATATTTTATTTCACTTTTTATCTGAGACATTAACTTCAATAGCTATCCCCCTAATACACTGGTTAGACCTGCTATTTTATTTTTCATATCTTTGAATTAAGATTAATCTTATGTCACATAATACCGATAAAATAACCGTAGTAAAGGGCGATATAACAAAAATTACAGTCGATGTTATTGTAAATGCTGCCAACACGTCGTTACTTGGAGGTGGAGGTGTAGATGGCGCTATTCATCGCGCCGGTGGGCCGGAAATTCTGGAAGGGTGCCGTAACATTGTGGCTAAACAAGGAGGCTGCAAGGTCGGCGAAGCCGTCATTACAACTGCAGGCAAGCTAGCCGCTAAATATGTAATTCATACAGTTGGCCCTGTGTGGAATGGAGGGAAAAATCACGAAATTGAAAAATTAGAAAGCTGCTATTATAATGCACTCAGATTAGCTGTAGAAAATGGTTGCCGTTCGATAGCCTTTCCCAATATCAGTACAGGGATTTACAGATTCCCGAAAGAACTAGCGGCTCAAATATCCATCCGCGTCATTACGCAGTTTCTGATGGCGGATACAACACTTACGCAAGTCAAAATAGTCTGTTTTGACGATGAAAACTTCCGGCTGGTCGATCAGCTAGTGATGCAAGACTAGGGAAAAATTATCCTACTCCGTTTCAAATTCCCATATACATTCATAGGAAGGAACAGACTTTTCGATGTGTGGAAATTGCAGTTTTTTGAGTTCCTTAATATTCTCAAAATCTTTATTTAAGAGCAAATATATACCCGCATTCTTACTGATTTCTCCCAATATTTCCGGAGTGATCTCTCTTTCTCGACTGTTGGCAGATATGATCATTTTCACAATTTGCTTTCCTGATGAAGTTATATACTGGTTCAGTTTATAGGGCTCCGGAATACCATCATTTTCATGAGATTGTCCTGCCAATACGTCATTGATATAGATAGCATAGTCTACATTTCTTATTTCATGATAGAGAAAGTATGATTTTACGACCGAGACTATTCCATTTTGAGATACTTCAGCAACCTCATCATTTCCCCTATCTTCATCCCTATTGTTACACGACATAAACAAAACAACACAGTAGACAGCAACGATGATAATTTTTTTCATTTCGTATTTTCTCCTTATTTTTAAAACTGCAGCAATATTCTTTTGACAGCGATTTGAAGCTAATACAACCAACAAACTAATAACCCTATTTAAGGCCTTAAAACATGAGGTTGCGGATGGCTATACAGTTTATTAAGATACAAATTAGTCGGAACAAAAAAGAGGTAGACAAACAGATATGGCTATCTTTTTAAAATTTCTTTATAAGTCGTTAGAATTCACGATATTTAAAAAAAATAAACACCCTACCAGTATCTGTTTAAAACATTGGTTATCCAATATTTGGGTAACCTTTTTTTTGCAAGAAGCTGTCTCCCCCCAATTACGTCATATTGAACAATACCCAAACACAGCTTGAATATTGTTCGACGGTCATTTATCTTGGTAAACTTTCGGGACGGCGCATACGATAAGAAGTCGCTGTGATGGCGTGCAAAAAGGACTCAATATCTTTTATTTCATCTTTCGTCAGATTTAGGGGTTGCATCAATGGATCGGTTACAGGATACAGTGGATCTTTCGCTTTCTGTTCGGCAGTAGCGGAATTCATCTGCATACCACTATTGTACATATTCAATAGCCCGGTCATATTCCAAAACAGTCCGTTGTGCATCCACGGATCGGTATTCATCACGTCGCGCAGGGATGGTGTCCGAAAACGTCCCACATCGGCAGGATCCTTTGTAATCTCGTATCGCCCCAGGTCCTGATATTTCCGTTTGTAATAGGTAAGCCCAATATTGTGGTACAGATCATCGGTAAAAAATTGACCATTATGACAATTCATGCAACGCGCCTTCGTACGAAATAAATGAAGACCGCGAACTTCCTGATCAGACAATACTTTATAATTACCATCTAAAAACTCGTCAAAACGACTCCTTCTACTTGTTAGTGTCCGTTGAAAAGCACTCAAGGCTTCAAGCACCTCTGGCATTGAATAATCCGCATCCCCGAATGCATCCACAAACAATTTGTTGTATGCAGAAATGGCCTTTAACTTGGGAATCAGTTTTGTCAATTCCATATCCATTTCGTGGTGTGCTTCGATAGGACCCAATGCTTGCTCCTCCAGCGAACCAGCGCGGCCGTCCCAAAACAGTTCCTTTCGTGCATAAACATTGAGCAAAGATGGAGTATTGCGGGTGCCCTCCAGATGATCATTGCCAACTGGTACCGTAAGCTTGTCAGCCCAGGAAGTTTGCGGGTTATGACAGCTGCTACAGGATATTTGATTGCTCCCCGATAGAATAGGGTCAAAAAAAAGATATTTTCCCAACTTCACATCAGGCTTTTCCATTAAAGAAAAATAGCTGGTATCGATCTTGGGTAGAGACTTGAATTCACTCCAATAAGCCCCTACATCGATTGTTGGTTTTGGCCATTCGTCCACTGGTCGTCGATAATATAGCTGTATCTCATCATCAAAGGCTTGCTGTCGATCTTTCATAGAAAGCAAGCCTACAAAACCAACAATAGTGGCCAATACACAAAACTGCTTTTTCATTTTCTCTCTTAACTATTCTTATAAAGAAGTAGGATTACTAATCAATCTATTTTTTTAAAAAATATAGGAAACCCCTAATTTACCCAAAAACCAATCTTTACCTGGCACACTTGACAACGTGTAGTCTACCGGCACCAAATTACCCCTATACTGATAATTCATCTGGAGCTGTATACTCCAATTATTCTTCGCATGGCGCGTGCCCCATACCCATGACATATTAAAATTATCACTCGAGGCGGTATCGTAAAGATAATCTTGATAGAGTATTTGCTTCCCAAAATCACCCGTATTCAACTCAGATACAGACAAATTATGGGTTGGCGACCACTGTTTAAAATATCCAATCGTTCCTATTATTTCAGACTTTTCATTAACCTGAAATGTACGATTTAATCCGAGTCCCAATCTAATTTGATCAAAATCCATTTGGTTACTGCTAACACCATCTTTTTTTTCGGTCTTATACATACCAGCATGGCCTTCAAACAAATACTGGTGTACCCCTAGTTGAGTTTTTAACGAAATTTCATGGCGGCGATAGGTGTAGTTATTCGCTAGATAAGTATAATTAAAATCCTGGCCATTTTCAATTTTCCCCTGCAGTGCTACCCTAATCAATTGCTTATGTTTCATCTGCCGGCTCCATAAAAAATCGATTGATCCGATATCCTTTTTATAATCATTTAAGGACAAATAGGTTTGTTTAGAATTATCATTTCGTCTGAATGATTGTTCTTCATTAAGGTAGCGGCCATTGAGATAAATCTTATCCCTATCATTGGGTTTCAGTAAGATATGGGCACCAACTCCTTTACGATGGATAATATCATAGTAATTAATTTCTTTTAGTCGGTCCTTCGCACTTCCAAAACCGTTCATCATCCAATTGACATACAATGGATCCTCTTTATTTGTTGTATACTTTTCATTTTTATAACCGACGTTGGCACGTTCAGAACCATACCCCCAAATACCAGCAATATGATAAGAAAGTATCGGAAGATTGTGACCAGCACTCAATTCAAACTGAAGGTTCATATCCTTGATATCGCCTCTGGGGTCATTGTTTGAATAATGTGAGCCCAATCGATAATCTATACCAAGGGAAATCGGGAGCTTAGCATCGAAGAAAGCTCTTTGGATTCCCGCATCGAGCTTATAGGTCTCCCGATTGTATTTATTTTTTCGCAACGAACCAAAATACAATGGCGCATCCGCATTCCATCGAGATTGGTGCCGCAAAGCTGTGCTGTCTTCTACGGAGTGATCATATGAAAATCTCCCCCAAAAGCTAGTCTTGCGCCAATCGGTCTTCCCTTCCGTATAAAATTGGGATTGACTGAGACCATCAGTTCCCTGAGCCGCCTTAAAGCCGCCTTGTCCCTTGCTGTGCTGAATACCTAATAGGGAAGATCTATTTTTGATCTCCTCAGGAATCCATACCCTATTTCGTATTGCCATATCATGCATTATCACAAATGATGGTTGATACCAATAGTTCAAAGCTGCTGTTGAATCTAAAGAATTGGACTTACTTTGCCCTATGACAGGGTGATAGGCTAAGAAAGCACCCCAAAACAACATGATGTATCTCACACTTTTCATTCAGGTATTTTTTATAAAATACCAGCTTTCGTTCGGAAAGCTGGTATTGGAATAACCGTTTGTCATTAATCACCAAATCCAAATGGATTAGCTTTTATCACCATAAAGTCCGCTGTAGAATTATTTGTGTCCCTTAATTTACGAACTCCATTAGTAGTTCTTTCGGTCTTGCGAATAACGGATTGTGACGAATAGCCGCCTAGTGGTGCGAAAGTATAACCGGCATCCTGTGATGCTGTCAATTTTTTAGGAATTCGAGCATCCTCGGTGTTTGGCTGCATCTCAACGGCATCCATAATCCAACGGACAGGTAACTGTCTATATTTTTTTGCGGTAGAGGTCGGAACGCTGATGGATGGCTCAGTATAGCTCTTCAGATTCTCCACATCCGAACGATTTGCGTGTTTAAAAATAACATAACCGTCGCGCCCTAGATTATCTAATATCCAGTCATTGCCTGTATAATCTAATATCTCAACATTGGGTACAGCAGCATTGTCAATATCTGTTGCAAAAGGAGTTTTCCCAGGGATATCTCCATAATAAACCTCAAAATTGGCTTTACTAAGATCTACGGTAAGATCCGGATTCTTGATGGCTACTTCCTTGCCATTATTGCCGACAAACGGCGCTTTATGGTTTAGCGCATTTTGGGCAATCACAATACTTTTACCAGGTTCCACTGGATAGGTCTTTCCGTTGCCAGGAATCATAAATAAATCTCTTAAGTAAACATAATCTGTATTCGCGGATTCAACGCTTACCATTCCTAAAGATTTACTCCAATCCAATTGGCCATTTGGCTGGTAATAATCGGATTGACTGGTCGGAGACTGTCTTCCCCATAACCGGCCAAAGTAGAGGCTATCGGCATATAAAACACGGTCTGTATTATTGTAAACTTCAAAAAACTGATCTCTGAACAAAGCCCCTTCTTTATTATCAGAACCCGCATAGTAAATCTGCTTGATGACAAAATCGCCCAATAGACCTGCAATCAATTCCAAGTCCAAAGTCGTAGAACTGGTTAAACTGATTTTTTTCAGGGAAGCATTAAATGTAACGTCCTCTTTGCTTGATTCGCCTGTTAAACTATTGTATTGCTCCTTAGGTATTGTAATAGAAGCATCAATATCATACTCACCTGGCATAATGGAGGTCAAATTGACCACACCTTGTGACACGGAATATGTACCACTGGTTTTTGTTGCTAGGTTGGTAATCTTAACAATAGCCTTGCTTAAGTCCAACTTGGTGTTAAAATTTTCAGAAGCGTATGTTAAGTTCAGCTTAATATCCAGTGGTTGTATACCAGGTGTATTATCTTTTTTACAGGAAATAAAAGGTAAAAAGAGAAAAGGAATTAAGTAATGAGTTTTCATCTTGTTTAGTTTTTATGTTAAAATTTATAAGTCAGTTGGGCGCCATAATTAGGAGAAGAATTCGGAGCTTGCACTGAGGTAGCCCCTTCCCTATAAAATCGCGGTTGGTAATCCAAAAAGTTATAGACATTAAATGACAGGTAAATATTCTTGCCTATTTCCTTAGCCATATTAAGACCGAAGTTCCAGTAGACGTAGTTGTTTTCAATATTTGCCCGGTCAGCTTCCTCTTTCCTTCCTGTATAGAGTTCGAGATGCTTCGGGTTGCTCATATCAAACTGCTCAATGGCATGATACGTATAATCGCGTGTATAATATCCTACAGGAATAATATCTCGGTAGTTAGATTTATTGTAGTTTAATAATTCACAGTCTGCACTCAGTTCAATAATCAAACGCAACGCCGGAAAATGAGTCGAACTTCGTAATTGCGCTCTACTTAAATAGTTCTTCGTGGATTTCGATGGAAAAAATCCAAGGACAACGTCATCTAAAGCTGTTTTTTCGGTATTAAAATTCAAACGGCTCAGCGCATTAGAACTAGAATTAGCCAAAGTAAATGCGGCTGTAGCGGAGAAAGTCGTCATAATCTGTTGAATTCTGGGTGTAGAATACATGACTTCTGCACCAAAATTGGACGATTTATTACTATTGGCAAAGTACAAATTAGACATTAAATACTTTCTCGTCCCAGTCTGTTCAACTGTTGGTTTGCCCCCGGGCACCGCAGTGGCCGTATATGTAGGCAAGTCCATTAATTGATCAGCCGTAACCGTGTTGATTCCGCGCGTATTTTTTTTATAAAAAAGATTGGTACGCAGCTGATGCCCATTCTTATGCCATGAAAGTGATGATTCGAGGGTTTGCCCTACACTACTCTTGAGATTGCTATTGTCTTTTTCATAACGCCGCAAGTAAATCAATGCCATACTTTCGTTGACTTTACCATTATAGGAATTCAGCAATATAATTTCATCAAAGGTCGGCCCGGGATATAGTTGTGCTAATCCAGGAGATTTGAAGGATAGGCCATATGCCAGTCCAATCTGAGTTGATTTAGAAAGTGAATAATTGATGTTGGTTCTTGGAGAAATGGATGAGTGACCATTCATAAGATCCCAGCGAACTCCCGCCCGCATGCTAAGATCCCTTCCCCATACTTTGGTCCGCATTGCATCCTCGGCATACAAACCCAGGTTTTGCAAAGCGTTTGTTAATGAAAAATCATAATACCTATCCGATCTTGCTCCAAGATCCTTTTTTGGAATAGAAGGATCTGCAATTCGCCCCTTTCCACGGTTGATGTCATAACTATAGTTACTTCCGAAGTTTATCTTGTGGATAATATCGCCTGTAATGGCAACAGCATTTCCTTCCAATCGGGCATTTAAATTCAATGGCCTATTGTCCACATGATCCAGAGCAGTATACTGACCAGGGGCGTATTGTCCTTCTACAATTCCAGTTTGCACAGAATCGGTATAGAGCACGACTGCACCATTATAGTAATACTCACGATAGGTTTTCTGCAGTGTTGAACTTAGTCCTGCATTGAAACTGATACTTTTGAGGAATTTATGATCCAAATTGTAATTGGTCCGACTAGAAGCATTCCAGCCCCAGCCACCAAAAGAAATGGCATTCGAGAGTGGGTCATCCGGATCCTTTCGGACCTGATCAATAACTTTATTGTAAGACCCTGAAAAAGTCTGTTTCAGACGCTTATCGGTGCCATAATAGTTTGTCCAGATCAAAGTTCCATTCACGCGGTCGTATTGTTTCAGCTTGTCTCTATTATCTGCGTAAGATTGCACATAACCTAAATCCAGGTTAATTGTCCCAAGCTTTTTTCCCAGTGACATTCCCTTGGACAGACTATATGAAGTTGCATTACTCCGAACTTGAAGCCTAAAAAAAGCCGGGGTCTTGCCTGCCTGTCTTTCGATGATAACGGCACCGTTTGACAAATCGCCATAACGTGCTGGTGCTACGCCTGAAATAACTTCCAAATGTTCGATATTTTCTATCGGAATCTGACGCAAATCCAGACCGCTGAACACATTTTCTCCGGAATAGAATTTTCCTGTTGTGGGGCGGCCTGTTAAACCATAATCTGATGGTCTAATTGCATTCGTTGAGGAAGACATGCCAAATATTCCTGCATTCCGTCCTTGCATATTTCCATTATTGCCCAAAACCATGTCATCCATTATAATAGCGACACCAAAGGAGTTATTCAATTCATTAACCTCTCGCGAGCGCCCTGTAGTCTCACTAAAAGCACCTCTCAGCGTTAGATTTTGCATCTCCTGTACAGAAGGAGCAGTATTCTTCCGGTTTGGCAATCGGTTCAAAAGATCATTTAAACTGAGTGCAGGATACCGTTCAATCATTTCCCGGTCAAACACAAGTGAAGAGTTGCTCAGCTCTCCCCGCTTCGCCTGTACTGCAACTTCATCAAGTGCAAGACTCATATCCTGCAACAAAAAATTTTCAATCTTCTTTATCGAATCCAACAAGACTGTTCTTTCAACCTTTTTCTTACCGATATAGGAAACCGACAAGGTAACAAATTTGCCAAGCTGCTCTTTGGGGATGGTTAGACGATATTCACCAGCACCATCTGTCATACTGGAGAGTCCCAGTTGATCCAAAATCACGGTGCTTCCCAATAGTACATTCTTATTACTATCAGTGATCTTTCCCTGGATGTATATTGACTGTCCATGTGCATTTGCAGCTGTGCAAATCAAGATGAAACTAGTCCAATAGAGCTTTTTCATAAGTAAGAATAAAAACGCATAAAAAAGCGTATTTATTTAAAACAATTCTAAACAGTTGCAAATGTAAGGTATTAAAACCTATTATTTAGAATTATTTTTAATTATTCTAAATAATATAACGCACAAACGATTACAACAAAGCCACAAAAACGCACAAAGCTGTAAAACGGCACCCTATGGTTCGCATAGCTTAATCATTGGGTGGCTGAAATGGGGTTGTGATGACAGATATCCTATTTGAGATTGTTAATCCATCAGACATGTATCTTTCCCTACAGCTGTTCGAAAAAGATCTAGCTAAAGTCAAGATAGGAAATACCGTTTCTGCGTATGCCAATACGGAAGTCGCTCGAAAAATTCCGGCCACAGTCTTTCTTGTCAACCGCACTTTTGATGAAAATAGAATGGCCGAAGTGCTATGCCGTTTTCAAAAATCCGATGCTATTTTAACCCCTGGAATGTTCAAGAATGCCGATCTTCATATCAATAATACCAAGGCAATGGTTGTACCAGAAGAGGCAATCGTACGTTGGCAAAATAAATATTTTGTATTTGTGCAACATAGCGCTGGTTCATTTCAAATGAATGCGGTAAAATTAGGTATCCAAGAGAACGGAAAACAGCAGATTCAGGCCGATAACATTCAACCGAACACACAAATAGCACTAAAAAATGCTTTCGCGTTACTAATGAAAGCACAGAATAAGGAAGAGTAAAATCATACGTATCGAATAAATCATTTCAAGTGATAGCCGCCATTTATCGTTCTTTTAAGAACAATAAATGGCGGCTTTTAATTTCGGATAAGCCGATCATCCATCTAAACTGCTTTAGTTAAAGTACGCAAACTCAGATTTATTGCCGTAAACTGAGGTCAAATGTCGCTCAAGCGGGCGATCATCATTTTTTGTTCGGTAACTACCGGACATATTTATTTCAGGATAGTTCGAAGTGCTTTTCGAATGATGTATCGCGTTTCCTTGGTATCACTTTCTTGTTCCCAGCGATTACAAAGTGCCCTAACAAAACCGGGTTGGCTTTTACTTGCGTCATTCAGCCAATTTCCAACACTATCCTGAACATATTTTGAAGGGTCAGATTTTAGCGGTTCTAAAATAGACAAGGCTAGACTTGGCTCCTGCTTCAAGCGATCGATATGCTTACACCATACGCCTCTCGGTCGGGTTGCCTCCGAAGCAAAACGTCTCAAATTTTCATCCTTCTCCACCGTCCATAGACTCAGACCGGCAATACTCTTTTCCAAGTCCAAAGCTATCCTATTACGTATCGCCATCCAGCTGATTTCTCGCACCCCAAAATGCCGATCTGCAGCAAAAGGACGCATTGACAACAGTAATTTCTCAATTTCAAGATGCTTATCATCTCCGACCGTGTAGGTTGCCCAGCAACGCACGAGATCTGCAGTATGATTGGATAGTATTGTCAGGAAGGTATTATCACGATATTGTGTGATCAAATCGAGCAGCGCCCGCCCGATCGTTTCATTGATGGAATTTACCGTCGGTTTCTGTAACTGATCAAGCAGCGCTAAGATTGGTTTCAAGTAATGAATGCGTCCATTTTGCTGAAGGATATACTCGAGTAAAAACCGTTGGTCAACAGCGAGCCACTCCATAAGATTTGCAGTTTCAATTTCTCCGCGGTTCAGACTGGCCAGGCAATCTATCGAAATATCCGCTATCCGTCTTGCTCCTTTACGTTGTATTTTACTCATAGCTGTGCTATTAACTCTTCGATATTAAGTCTATTCATATAGTTGACATCCATAAATCGATAAGATATTGTATAATCAGGATCGATCACAAAAACAGCAGGGACCGGCAGTCTGTTGCTGTCATTACCATTGTAGGCGGACCAATTGATTCCCAAGCGATCATAGCTTGAAATGGCATAATCCTGAAGTTCAAATGAGATGCCAACACTGATTGCCAACGTATTATCTTCGTCAAACAACAATTCGAAATCCAAATTGTTGTCCGTCAGAAGTGCTTCGCTAAATTTAGGCACTTGTGGCGAAATTGCAAGAAGAGTGGCTTCAAAAGCATTAAAATGAGTCAAATTCTGTTGTAAAGCTCTTAACTCGAGATTACAGTAGGGACACCAGCTACCGCGGAAAAAGGCCACAATGACCTTTCCTTTCTTCAGAAGTTTTCCCAGCTCAATTTCTTCACGCTTCGAATTCACCAAACTAAAATCAGGGAACTTGTCCCCTATCTGCAGGCTCTTTTCGGTTAGATCCCCAGACTGTAGATCCTGAATCGATCTGCCAAATATTTCCTTTATTTCGAGAGGAAGAGTTGCTAAATTCGCATTTAATTTAGCAATTTCGTATTCTAAATTTTTCATGATGCTGTATGTTATTTCTGCAAAGTTTTAAAAGTAAATGCACAATCACAATACCGCATTTTATTATCCCTATGGGACAAAAAAGTCAATTTTATGCGTATAACAGAGAAAGCAATAAAACAAAAAATATGTCCATTGGAATTTGCCGTCAATGCGATTAGTGGGAAATGGAAAATTCCTATTGTATGGCGTATCAATGAAGGGGAAAAACGCCCAAGTGAAATGCTTCGTGGTATCGCAAAAGTTGATAGACGAGTGCTAAACCAACAATTGGGTGAAATGGTCAATGATGGCATTCTAATCAAACAATCTTTCCATGAGCTTCCTCCAAGAGTGGAGTATTCATTGACCCCCTTAGGGAAAAGTTTAGTGGAAGTACTCTGGAAATTGAATGCTTGGGGAGAACTTTTATTGGAAAATTCCAATAAAAGTTAGCACAAACGGGCAGATTCGATCGACATAGCGATGCTCTATTGCGAGAGAAGTATTCGACCCTGCTATAACAGCTCTTTGCGAAAACTGCAAAACACTGTTTGGTGTCGAAGGGTGTTATATGGTCAATATCTATACATTCAATTTTCCTAAAATATGTCTGGAACAAATCGCTTATCGATTGTGCTGAATATTGTTTAATTGTAATGCCACTGCATTTCGTTGGCCTCTGTTCAGAAAAGGTTCCAACAACCAAAATACCTCCCACTGCAATTGCTTGATCTGCGATTTCGATGTAGCGTTCAATCTCTTGGCGAGCAGTCAAAAAATGAAATGTGGCCCGGTCATGCCAAAAATCATATGGTGTATCGGGAACGAAGTCTAAGATATCTGAAACAATCCATTTGACTTTAGTCGCTTGATTCCCTAATCGCTTCTTCGCTCTTTCAATGGCAGTGCTGGAAATATCCAATACAGTAATATCTTCAAATCCTGCTTTTAATAAGAAATCAACCAGGAAACTGTCACCACCACCTATATCAATAATTTTAGCCTTTTTTGGGAGACTAGATTGATTTATAAAATGTAGTGATACTTCTGGGGTAGGCTGGTACCAGCTAACTGATTCCAGCGGCTTATTTTCGTATATCTCTTCCCAATGCTTTTTTCGATTAAAATTTTCCATCTGTCTATTGTCCTGATAAAATTTATTGACTGATAACGAACAGCCTTGGTGTTAGGGCAAAATCTTTAGATCCTTAAAAACTTTCCATGTAATCGCCTTCCGGCAGCTCGAGAAATCAGGGCTGTTGAACTTCCGGTCCTGAATAAGTCGCGTTGCAAAGAAATAAACATTTTCCTTTTGTTCAACATAGCCTATCCACCATCCGGTGTTGATCTGATTGGCCATTGTCCAGCCCGTTTTAGACCGAACCGTATAGTCCGCGTTTTGTTCCGAAATCATGACTCCTTTAACAATATCCATATTTCTTTTTGAAAAAGGCAAATTTCCATCATAAAGCTTTTTCAAAAATTCAACCTGATTAATTGGTGAGATGCCCATTGGACCAAAATTCCAGAAGTCGGGACCTGATTCGGAAAGGTCCATATTCCCGTAGTTACAAGCTTTGAGATACTTCCGATAGACAGAACGATCAATTTTCTTTGCTAACTCGATAAATGCCCAACCTGCAGACACTGCGAATGCTTCTTTTACACTGATATTTTTATAAATATCCGGTCGGTAGCCATATTTTAAGGTATCTGTTGACCCGGGCCATGGAACGATGCTATTTTCATCTTTGATCGTCTTAGTTTCCAAGGCAATCAACATATTTATAATCTTAAAAGTTGACGCAGGTAATGTTGCAACTTGTGTGTCCGATGTATCGGACAAAATCCAAGCACCTTTATTATTGTCATAAAGTGCAACAGTGCCATTAACATGACACTCATCAAAATATTTTTGAAAGTCAGATCTGACGATCTTCTTATCAGGATTTCGAGCTTGGGCCAACAAGTCAAACGAAATCACCGTCATTGTTATAAACAAAATCGATTTGAAGATCATCTGATAAATACTATTTAAAACCATACGTTGATACCATTAATAAGCCATTGTACAAATTGAAACTTGAAAACTATACTAGAGCCTTTATAAAGTTAAGATATAAATTTAACGAATTTCAAATATCCAATACACGATATACATACAAGATGTGCTTTAGCTCGGTTAGAAGTCAGTCGTCGATTATTGGGATAGTATTGAATAGGAGAAAATAGCGCGGGACTATCGCTAAAGCAAGATAGTCCCGAAAGCTATGTGATCCGAACCTGTTATTCAAACCTCGGGATTAGACTTACTATTCAGACCAAGGCGAATGAAGAATACAATCGCAAAAGTTCTTTCGCTCAAAATTAGGGATCATAAAAGCGCACACATCTGCCTTTATATTGCCAAATGTGGTTTCTGTCTTATGCTCAAAACCTTCAAAAAAAGTCGGGATAATTTTCTTTTTAAAATTATCCCTTGGAAAGGCTTGAACAATCTCTTCTCTATTTTTGGCACTTAAATGCGCATAGCCCTCACCCATCACATCAAGCCCAACGCCCGAGTACATCAGGGCAACTTCATTTTCTTTGTGTTCAGCAATTCCTATGCTTGTATGGAGTGCTATGGTATCCCATACAAGCTGTAATTTCGCCGACTCTACACCATGGCTTTTTAGAAAGTCTCGGGCGGCGTTAGCGCCATCCACTTCAAAACGAAGATCTGCACTACTGTAATGCGATACTAAGCCCAAATCATGAAATACGGAAGCTACATACAACAATTCACTGTCGTAGACCAAATTTTTACGTTTTGCATTTAAAGATGAAAATAGGAAGACACGCAACGAATGGTTATAGATAAATTCAGTACCATGTTCCAATAGTAATGCTGTCGCTTGCGTTGCGATTTTACTGTCCGGAATAACAATGCCGGCCACTTTTTTTAGATGATTTACTACCATAACTTTAAGATATTTAGGACAAAGTTATGACGGCAACAGCCCCATAGGAATAGCAATAAGTACGTTTGAAATGTCAAAATTTACCGTGTGCAATTTTCACTCTGCATCAACAAATTGATTACGGTAGTTCAGGGGAGAGAGTTTTGTATTCTTTTTAAAAAAATGACTAAATTGTTCTGCCGAATTAAAATGAAGTGCATAGGCGATTTCTTTCACTGTTATCGCACTAAACTGCAGCAACCGTTTCGCTTCTGCTATGAGCTGTCCATTAATGATCTCCTTCGCCTTAATCCCGCTACATCGTTTACAAAGTTCGCTTAATCTTCGTGCTGAAATATGAAGCATTTTGGCATACTCCGACACGGCATGATATTGATCAAACTGTGCACTGAGCATTTCCATAAATTTGCGATACAAGATGTAATCCTGACTATCGAAAGTTGCTTCCGCGGTCAGTTTAACGTTCGCAAGTTTAATCATAATAATTTTCAAAAACGCCGCAAGAGCATCCATCTGATTGATATACTGGGGACCACAATATTCTGACAACAGTGCATTGAATAGAAATAACAGCTCTACTACTTCGGTAGTACTAGGCTTCAGATATGGATTTGCACTGGTGTTATTGAACAATACAGCTTTACAGTTACTTGCGCTCGGAGGTGTCTTTTGCCAAAAACAATCCCCAAAGGAAATGGAAAAACCCATTACCGAAGTCTGATCTGAAAAAGCATAGATCTGTCCCTTGGATAAGAGAAAAATGCTATTGTCATGTAGCTCAAATACATTATTATCAATAGAAAGATAGCCGGCACCGGTTTCGACAAAAAAAATACGATGATAGATCAGTCTATTAAATGTTTCATGATCGTTAAGGTGGTAATCTATCCGTTTTATAGAAAAAGAATCATCTATTACAGGTTCAATTATAATCTTCTTAGCTGATTTCATACTGTAAAATCAATAAACCTTGACAATCGCTATTGCTCGCTATTTGAAAATATCCATATTCTCGTCATAGATAGGGCTCTTTATATCCAAAAATTTCAGCACACTATGAAATACATGATTTTGGGTCAAGGTTTTATTTGGTTTCAACTGTTTTGAATGATCAGACACCCAGACGATAAAAGGAATCTCGTATTGCTCTTTTGGTGCAATGCTCATCGGCAATCCGTGCATATACAGATTATTTTCACCCAGTGATTCTCCATGATCCGAGACGAACAACATGGCACTGTTATATTCCTTCAATTGCTTTAGATCCTCAATCAGATTATGCAAAATATAATCTGTATAAACAACGGTGTTATCATAAGCATTTATCAATTCTTCTTTAGAACAGTTTCCTAACTCAACACTATTGCAGACCGGCTTAAACTGCTCGAATTGAGCGGGATATTTCTTGCTATATGTTGGTCCATGGCTTGTACTTGTGTGGAGCACAACAAAAATCTTGTCTTTTTTACTGGATGATATCCGCTCCTTTAGACCTGTTAAAAGTACCTCATCGTAAGCACATCCTTCACCTTTACAGTTTGTAGCAAGTTGATCATTCGTTTCATATTCTTTAATATGTACAGGTGGCTCTCCCCAATTACTTGTTCGCCAGATCACATCGACATCATTTCTATAGAGGTAATTTGGCAGGATTTCGTACAAATCATCCGTATTTTTATGTTCCAAAATACATTTTACTCCAGCTGTCGTATAGGTAGAGCAAGAAGTTGCGTCAAAATGATAAAGATTGGGTGTTTTGGAAAGCAGAGGGTTTGTATTCTTCTGATAGCCATACAACGAAAAATTATCTCTTCGAGCAGATTCACCTATAACAAGTACAACTACTGTCTTTTTGTGGTCCGTTTTCGTCGCATCCGGCAATAAAATCTCTTTCTTATTTTTTTGGTGTTCATGAATACAAAAGCGCGAAATATTGACGGTATAAGACCAAGGCATGGCAAGTGCACCCAAAGTCTTCGAATTCTTATCGATCCACAACCAATTAGTCGCATTGGCAAATATTAAAATAACGATAAATAATAACGAAAGTGAGGAAGTGATAAAAAACTTCTTTGGTTTATCCTTTACTATTTTGGCTTTAATGATGAAGATACTGGGAATAATACCGAGAAACACGAGATAGACGATCAGTTTCAGGGAAAAGAAACCGCTGGACTCGGAATATCGGGTATTCAAGATATTACCGATCATTGTTTCATCCAAAATAACGCTATATGTGTTAACAAAATAAACGGCGACTGAATTGATCAGAAAGAACAAAACAAGTATGGATTTCCCGAAACGACGTGACGCCGAAAAAAACAGATAAAGTACAAAAGCATTCATCACCAGCATCAGAACCATTAAGCTACCGATCAGAACAATACCCCCAAAACTCCTGTAATCAACATTATTAAAAACAAAAGTATAAAATGGAAAATGGAAGAATATAAAATTCAACACACTCATGAAAAGTACAAAATGAACTAATTTTAAGCTATTTTTTAGCATAAACGGTAATGATTTTATAAAGTGTACTAATTAAGCAGATAAATGTAAAATAAAATATTAGCAAATTATCATTAATTATTCTATTGATCAATACAATACTGAAAACGAGGAACAATAATATGAAAATTGGATAATACCGTTTGTTGTTGATCCAGTTCCATATTTTAAATTCCCTGCTAAAAAAAATTCCGAACAGTCCCGAAAGATATCCTATAATACAGCCACTGAGCACGTCTAAAGGATAGTGTGCCCCCAATGCGACGCGGGATAAAGCAAGCATCAACCCAATAAATGTTAAACCTAAAAACCACATTATTTTATAACTCAATCGTTGCGGCATAAAAGCATACATGATAACGGTCAACGTTGTAAATATCGTGATGGAATGGCCAGAAGGCAAGCTATTGTTCCCCAGAAGTATCTTACCGGTAATCAAAAAACTAGTATGATTAAATACTGCTGCGGGTCGTGGCACAGCAAATAGTACCTTTAAAAGGATCGAAAAGAAAGCAGAAATTAGAGATGCTGATATTAATGCCTCCCATAATTTAGGACCATAGCGCAGAAAGACACTCAAAAGCGAGAGACTGATTAAACAGTCTCCAAACTGTGTAAAATTGGACTCAAGATTTGGATATTGCCCCAAATAAGCATTTATCGCGAAAAAGCTACTCTTCTGAATGACGGTATAGCCATATACATTCAATGCATGATTAAAATATAGAAATAGAATGAGCAGAGCTAACAGGATTATAGGTAGAAAGAACAACGATTTTCTAAGCCTAGCATAATTATGGATTATCGTCGAATTAGTATTCATCTTGCACGCGTCTTTTTAAACGCGTAAAGAACGGAACGAATTCTGTAGAAATTTAGAATTTACAAATGCAGCGTAGGCTTTCTTATTCCGTGCCCATTACTGATTCACTTCCCCCTCAAAAAAAGCTTTATCATAAAAGGAAACCGATATTCAACGTATTTTGCTTCATCTCAGAGCACAAGGCTGAAGATCGGTTTCCTTGTCTTACAGTTTTCCCAGCAGCTGTGAAAAAGCGCTGATGACCAAAGTTGGCTCCTCAAGCATAATATTATGACCAGATGCGGTTGTTGCCAGGTGAACAAAGTCGCTTGCGCTCTCATTTATGCATAAGTTAAAACTTGTCCTGTTTAATCTGATCGATTCCCTGCTCGTAAGAAGTAACCTCAAATTCAGGAAATCTATTTCTAAACTTTGAATCATCAAATAGATTATTGTGTTCGTATCGTGGAAGAAGTTCCAAAAGCTCCTTTAACCGCTTATTGAACAGAGCCCCTATTTTAAAGATAAATTTGGGAACTACAGTATATTTGAATTCCCTACCGTAAATATCTGCTGCCATTCTGATAAACTCCCGGTAAGTGGGATGCGCTTTATCCACGGGCAAATGCCAGGTCTGTCCATAGGCATCAGGTGTATTTCCGATAAGTGCAGTTGCTCGACTTGCGTCGGGAGTCCAAATCAGACTTCGTTTTTTATCAACACATAAAGGCACTTTCAGTTTTTTATCCGCTTTGATGTTATCAAAAATTAGGGTATTGGTAATGCTTTGTGTTTTGCCAGGACCATAAAATTCAGGTGCTCGACAAATAACGGCTTCAAGCTGGCCCGATGCTATCTCAGCAAGTACCATTTCTGCCATGTTCCGCCTCACTTTCCCCTTTCTTCCGACAGGAGCAAAGGTACTTTCCTCCGTCAAAACACGATCCTCTTGAGGATACATATATGTATTATCAAAAAAGACAAGCTTAGTACCATTGATCTTACAGGCATCAATCACATGACGAAGAATAGCTGGAAATTGTTCCTCCCATAGATCCGAACTTATAGGAAGCCCTAAAGTGAAATAGGCAATATCACTCCCCTTCACCGCCTCGATTGCCTGTTCACGGATCGATAGATCCGCAGAAAAAACTTCGTCAGTATCATTTACTTTTTTTGCTTTTCGACTGACAATGCGGATAGCAGAAGTAAAATTTCGCTTTAGCTCGCGCGCCAGTTCTTCTCCAATTTGTCCATTGGCACCCAATATCGTCTGCATAATATTCCTTTTTCTATGTTGTGACCATCTGATACCAATATATTGATATTTGTTCAATTAACCGCACCGTTGCGGTTCAATACCGAATAACTCCCGACCTCAACTTTGCTCAGTGCCCATGACCTATCTTATTAAGGATGTTGCCATGGACTGCGATACGGTCTTTGCAGTAATTGAGTTGCTTCAGGATCATCGACACATATTTTTTGTATTGGATCATAAATCAAGGGGCGATTCAACTGCATCGACAAGTTTGCCAGAATGCAGCTTGCGGTAGATATATAGCCCTCTTCAATATCAGCTACAGGCAGATGATTATTTTCAATTGCCGATAAAAGGTCAAGCATATGTTGTCTGGTTGCAGGCGCTGTATGCAACTCGATTCGGTGCTCCGTCAAATCTTTGGGGAACTTCTCCTTTTCTAAGATAACATCCTGTCGAATGGGCGTGCCTTCTCCGATTGGAATAAATTCATATTTCATCACACTTCCCTTTAAGGTACCCTTGTCACCATATATCACAAATGCCCAAGGGTATTCAGGGTCTGCTGCTGCCCCCCATGTCCTATGCTGCCAGACACAATTAAGATCTTCGTATTCAAATAAGGCTGTCTGCGTATCCGCGATCGTCGATTTCCCTCCTTTTTGCACATAAATGCCACCTTTCGCATGCACGCTTTTGGGCCATTTAAGCTGCAGAAGCCAACGCACAGTATCAAACATATGCATTCCCATATCCCCGGTTATTCCATTCCCATAGGCCATAAAAGTTCGCCACCAGCCACCATGAGGCAAACCATCATAAGCCCGCAAAGGTGCTGGACCCGTCCAAAGTTCGTAATCCAGGAAATCTGGAACCGGCTCGATCGGTGGATTGCCGTTCTTTCGCATATGATAATAGCAGCACATTTCCACATGCGAAATCTTTCCAAGTAAGCCACTATCGATCACTCGCTTCTTGGCATCAATGAGATGGGCTGTACTTCTCCGTTGTGTTCCCACTTGAACTTTCCGGTTATATTTTCTTGCCGCACGCCATATAGCATCCCCCTCAAGCACATCAACACTGATCGGTTTCTGCAAATAGAGATGAGCACCCGAACGCATCGCATCAATAGCCTGTCTGGCGTGCCAGTGATCTGGTGTTCCAATGAGAATTAGATCGAATTTATGACTGGCGAGCATTTGCCTATAATCTTTATACAGTTTTGGAACTTTTTTTGAAATTTGACGCTCACTAATCAGCCGCCCAGCTTCCTGCAGCTGATTGTCGTCGACATCGCATATAGCAATGACATCGACATCCCGAACCTGAATTAAACGGAATAAATCACTTTTCCCATACCAACCTGCACCAATCAATCCGACCCGAAAATTTTTAATCGCATCACGAAATGAAAGCCCCTTAACTTCTAAGGCTGATAAAGTTAAAACTGCCCCCGCTCCTTGAATAAATTTTCTCCTATTTAGATTGACCATAGCCATAATTCATTGGTTTATTGCCTAATATAAGAAAAAACAAACGATAAATCAACCTGTTTTAAGCCGCAAAATACGTTACAGGCAAAAGAACCTACCTACAGGAACAAGACCTGCACTTTAAGATCAACAAGTAGCACAGCATTTTTTTCATTTAAGCCAAAATAGCGTAAATTCATATCGAGCTAAACAATTAAGACATGAAAAGAGAAATGGTATTTTTGAAAGTAATATTATTTTACTTTGCCTCCCTCGTGGTGTTTGCTTTCGCTGCAGGCATAACCAAACAAACAATGTTCTCCGATTTACTTTCACTCAGCCTCGCGACATTCCTCAGCTTGGGTTTAATTTACCTGTTTAAAGCTTGGGATAAAATTAGTTTTTCTCAAATTGGGTTAGGATTTAACAAAAAGAGTGTGCTCAATTTTAGCGCTGGCTTATGCTTAGGTATTGTTATGGTCGGCCTTATGGTTATAATACTAACAAATTTTGCCGAAGTATCTTTTAAGAAACAGGCATTTATTGACACTAAATTATTGGCAATACATATTCTTCTTTACTTTTTCGTCGCCTGTCGGGAAGAGTTGGTTTTTAGAACCTATTTCTTATGGCGCCTGAAAGATAAACTCGGCACTGTTGTAGCCTTTTCGATTATGGTACTTGTTTTTATTTTAGAACATTTATTTACCGGTTTTACACTAAAGGCGGCAGTACTGGGTTCAGGACTTGGAGCTGTACTTTTTGGTCTTGCTGTACTAAGAACCCGCAATATTGCACTATCTATTGGACTGCACTTCGGCTGGAACCTAACCCATTGGGCTTTGGGGTTTAAAAATAGCACAGGGTTATGGGTAGAAAGTGTTGCAAAGGGCAGTGAACATCAGTCTGAAAACATCGCGTTTATTGCCTATACGATCGTAATGCTTTTAGGTATTCTGATCGTCTATAAGCTGTCAAAAAAAACATCGTTTCAGGGGAACAATAGTAGCCCGATCGATTAATCCCAAAATCGATGCACAAGCCATCGGTAAAAGCTTTTGCCAACATATAATTCCCTTTATTATATCAGCTACCCTGTAGACACGAAGCTACAACAATCAGACTCACTGCAAGTTCTAAAAATAAAGGCACGGCTTTTGTAAACTACTAAGTAAAAAAAAGTATTATGAGAAGAACGCCTTACACCACATCTGTTATTATATTGCTCGTCCTATGTCTGATTGTACTAATGACCACATGTTCAAAAATTGCCTAAATTACATCCAGTTTGGGCAAAATTGTAAAACCAGTCATGAACGTAATGACGAGTTCATCATTGAAAATAGAGTCTAAAAAAATAGATTCTTAGGCCTTCCCCATGGCTTTCATCAAGCAGATAAATTTCACTTTATTGATCAGGCAAGAACACAATCCGAACAGATTGTGCTAAACGTCGTTATTCCCACAGGTATAATTACAAAAAAGCCCTAGAGCGGGGAACTCTAGGGTCTTAGCCATATATTAACCTATTTTATGAAAAGTATTTGTATCAATAACGTCTTAGTTTTCTATTTATTTTGTACAACATAGAAATTTCTTAAATTTTCTTTTTTTCGCACAAAGGTTCGATTCAATCATTTACCTTATAGAGGTTGGGCTAAACCAATCAATAATCCCTCTACTCCTCTTAGATAACAAAGGCGATAAGCATTTTCGTATTGTACCACCTCCCCTACGAGGACAGCGCCGTGATTGCCAATTAGCCTCCGCAGTACATCATCTAGATCTTCAACGGTAAACATTGCCCGCAAATAGCCCAAGGCATTGACCGGAGCATTTCTGTGATCTGCAATTATCGCAGGATCAATAAATCTTGAAAGTTCCAATCGGCTATGTCCATCTGGTGTCACCATCATGGCGATCTCGACATGCTGCGCACCAAGACCAGTCACTCTACCTGCCCATTCACCTTCAATCTGTGCTCTCCCTTCCAGATATAAACCAAGTTCTGAAAAAAACGAAATCGCGTTGTCCAACGACTCCACCACGATACCCATATTATCCATTCGAAGTAACTTACTCTTTTCCATAATACATCATTATTTACAAGGAGTTATAATCCCTATTAAAGATACAAAGGAAAATTTTAAAGCTACCATCGCGCCCAGTCTTTAGAATTTATAACTCAGACCCGCTTTTACCATAAAAGGTGTTCCAGGAGTGAAATGCAATTCAGAAACGGACTGCTGTTCATTTCTTAATCGAGTTTCGGTCTCAAACTGCGCTTCATTCCACTTGGTGTCAAATAAGTTTTGGATCTGCACCAAAAAATTCCATTTTCCCAGGCCATAGTTTAGCAGGAGGTCATTGACAAAATAACCTTTAGCACGTACCGAATTATCTTCTATCGCTGGTTTTGTATTCATATAACGATAGCGCAAATTAGCCGAAATGCCAAGCGGTAACTTCACAGATACCCCTCCTGTACTTGTTAAGGAAGGCACCAGCGGGATATAGTTTTCAACTTTAGGTTCGTCAATCGCCCGCGCGTAAGCATAATTTATGTCGCCGTCAAAATATAACCAAGGGGTAGCTTGATAGCGTAAACTCAAATCTGCCCCCAGACGTTTCGTTTTCCCTGAAGGCTCTACGACAGCTTCATCCCCAACATACACAAATTCTTGCTGAAGGTACAACCCCCATAAAGCAGGCTGAATAAAGAGGTTATCAGTTGGCTTCCAGATCAAGCCAAGATCTGCACCATAGGAAATGGGCATAATATCTTTTCCATGTTGTTCCATCACCACGCGGATATCATTGGAATGAAATCCCATACCCGTTTTCAAATATAATTGTGCGCGATGACTGAACGTATATCCAAAATTAAGCTTTGGACTAATCCTTGTCGCGGAAGCCTCTTGTCCGGCGGGGTCACTTTTCAGCTTATCATGCAAGTTGAAAATCAAATGATCGACACGTATTGCAGGATTAATAGTCCATTTACCAATACGCCAATCCAGATTGCTATAGGCATGCAGATTCATTTCTACGCCCGAAATATGCGAAAGCCGATCCAATAATTCGTCGCGCTGATAAACATGGTTCAGTTGAAGATCTTTGATATCATCCACTCGGAGCCCAAAACCCGATGTCCAAGAAAGCTGACTATGATCAAACTGAAATTGGCGATTGTATTTGTTTTCAATCCCGTACAGGTATCGATCATCAACCTGTTCTATCTCATCGCCATGAATGGG
>NZ_DKSP01000222.1:23912-26345 GCF_002472745.1 Sphingobacterium sp. UBA7253
GGGATCTTTCAGAAAAAAAGTGAAATCGGAAAACAACTGAAATTTATAGCGCGACAAGTAAACATTGCTTTCCCAGCTTTCCTGATCACTGATCAGCGCACGGTATTGCATCGCCAAATTCATGCGGGATGTATTTCCGCCTTCAGTAGAATCGATCGACCCCCAACGGCTAATCAGTCCCTGCCGAACGGCCCGCTCCGGAATCTGACCCGATGCATTCCAACCCGAGCTGAATATGGACCCCTGGAGATTGATATAATGTTTCTCATCGATCCACTGATTATACTTCGCAAATAGATTGACACGACTAAAATTTTGCTTGATGTCAAAAGGACCGTTCGAATAATTGAACTCACCTGCAGCATAGGCATACTTATTCTGCTCATGGTTATTCACCAGATTAAGCATGGCTACCGTACGCCAGGAGTCAAAAGAACCCCCTTCAACCTTAAAAAGATTATGATCCAAATGATCCAAGGTTGTAAAATTAACATAACCCGATGTATTCAGATCACCTTTGTCTGCATAATAGGCCCCCTTGCCAAAATCAATATCTTTAACCGTTTCTGGAATAATAAAATGAAGATCTGTGTATCCTTGACCGTGCGCATGAGAGACCATATTGACTGGAATACCATCTGCAGTAATGGCAATATCTGTACCATGGTCATTATCAAATCCACGCAAAAATATCTGCTCAGCCTTTCCACCGCCGGCATGCTGTGCTATAAAGAGCCCAGGAACTTTCCGCAATAGATCTTGTGCCGAATTAACAGGAATCTTACTTAAATCAACTTTGCTCAATGTTTTACTGCTATTGAATGCATCCACCTGAATTTGACTCAACTGCACTTCATTTTTTTGCATCTCGATTTCAATAGGAGACTTCGCTTCTTTTAGGATGTACATCTGATCGAGATAGCCTATCCGGCTCAATAACAAAGTATCCGGAAATGTTCCCGGCTGTACCGAAAAAGTTCCATTCGATGCCGTATGACTATGTTTTATTCCCCGTTGGTAACGTATATTTACTTCTTCTAATTGCTGTTTACTATCCTTATCTTTTACCGTTCCCTGAATTACGTGTTGCTGTGCGTAAATGTGGGTAGCAGCCAGTAAGCCTATAAAAAAGGTAATTTGACGTTTGTTCATATTTTGACGTTTGTTCATAATTTTAAAAAAATTACCATCCCAGAAATAACATCCCCGCACCGCAAATTGACAGGACTGCGCCACTAATGGCGTGTACATATCGATCAAGTTTTTCGGTATCGAGCAAGTTATAGCCATAAATTCCCAACAAGACCATTCCGACCATGGTTACCACTGTCGTAATGGTAAAAGTGCTAATCAGCGTAATCACCTCCGTCATTGAGCGGTGTGCACCTGAAAAAAATAAAAGAGGTATCAATGGTTCCGATGGTCCCATGACGAAAATTGCAAATAATACCAAAGGCGTTACCTTTGTCTTTTGATGATGGTGATGATGCCCTGATGCACTTTTCCCATGGGTATGTTCATGCACATAAACTTCATCACCCATCACATCAAAATGCTTATGGGAATGCTTCTTTGACATTTTCCAGATCCCGTAAATCAAATATCCAAGTCCAAAAATAAATAGTGCCCAACTTGAAACATTGCCACGCACGTCCTGTAACCAGCTGATTTTATTGAGTTGCCATCCAAGATAAACGCCAATAATCCCCAGTATGACCGAACTGAAAACATGTCCGAGTCCACATATAATTGTCCATAATATAGTTTTTCCCAACGACCATTTTTTCGATTTGGACAATACAATAAAGGGCAGATAATGGTCTGGCCCCGATGCAGTATGAAAAAAACTGATCGTAATAGCTGTAATAGCTAATGCATAAAGTGTTGTGTTCATATAAATGATTTAATAGCAAAGCAGATGATAAACTGCTTCCTTCAAGCAATGATTTGTTACATAGGTTATATAGTCGTGTATTGACTCAACCCATGATATTCACCAAAAGAAAAAGGGGATTAACCGAAAATTTTAAAGGAATGGTATAGGATACACTTGTCTGGCAGACTGTTAGACAAATATTTATTTTGGAGTTCATAAAAACTATGCCACGACTTCTTATCCGTAAATAGCAAGAAAATAGGCAGAATCAGTCCCAAGGCACAGAGCCGAACGGCATATGCTAAATGTTGATCATAACTCAATTCGAATGAGCATTCTTCGATCGATCCGAGATAAAAATCGAAATGGGATTGTGATGAAGCTATTGACGGTTTTGACGCGTTTTTATAGGCAGCATGTGAAAAGACATCCTTGTTTATTTTACCTGTAATAAACATACAGAAAAAAACAATGGGCAATAACATTAAAAGATGTCTTATATACCTATACATAGCATGTCACATCCTTATGGGATTGATGGATCAAATTTATTATAA
>NZ_DKSP01000023.1:0-6275 GCF_002472745.1 Sphingobacterium sp. UBA7253
GTACCATGTAGTTGATTAACAGATAGAGTGGTCCTACCAAGAATATGATGGTCAATAATATCAATAAAATACTGGCGAAAGATTTATTCCATTTTTTTTCTTCAGTCAGCTTAAAGTTGATTTTTCTAAAAAGAACATATAAGGTAACTGCTCCCAGAAAACCGGGTAGGTAGTAGAATAGGCTTGTAAAGATCAATATACATATCGCCAGAATGATGACGATTAGCATGATTTGATTGATGGAATTATTGTTGATTTGTTTGTACTTCATATAGCTGACAAATATACTGTCTATCGATTGTTATTTATCGTATGACAATATTTTTTTAGAAAAGTTTTATCTTGTTAAATTAAACTTCCTTTTTTATAATTTCAATGATTTTTTGAATTTCTTTTTTTTGTCCCCGGATCAGTTTGGATTGGGTGGCTCCATGAGAATGGCAATGACGCTATTTTGCATCCAGCAACTCCAAACCAATTGTTCACTTTTGGATGGAAAGATAAGCCTTTTTATTCGAATTTAGTTTTGATTCTGCGGCATTAAAACCTCCTTCAAGATCGTTAGGATATCGTATTGTTTGACAAAAAGCATGGATTGTGTTGTCCTTAATGGACTGGAATCTTTAGCTGAAAAGGTCGTATTGACTACTGCTTTGCTCGCTTTATGAAAAAAAGGATGAGACCCTTTTCCTTTTTTGTTGTTTGAAAATAAGCCCATAATCTTTTGTTTTTGTTGGTTATAGCGATCAGGCTTGTTCAGCGGGACCGCTATAACTAATATACAAAATAAAACGGAATTAATTGATAAAAATTTGGCTACCCTGTTCTTCGTCCTTTTCTATCGAAAGGGACACTGGAATACGTTCTTTGAGTTCTTCAACGTGTGAAATAATACCGACGATCCGGTTTTCCTTATGTAAATCCAATAGCGTTTCGAAAACAATATTAACAGAAGTGATATCTTGTGTTCCAAAACCTTCATCGATAAAAAAGAAGTTTTTGGCCGCACGCGAATTTGACTGCACACTTTCGGCCAAAGCCAAAGCCAAACTTAGGGATACCTGAAATGCCTGTCCACCGGATAATGTTTTTACACTGCGACTTTTTCCCTCATTCAAATAATCTATAATTTCAAATTCATTGTTGTCGTTCAGCTGTAGGCTAAGCTGATTTCGGGTCATGCGATGGAACCGAATATTTGCATGATCACACAGCTGCCTTAGGTAAATCGAAGAAACATATTGTACAAAGCCCGCACCTTTAAAGAGATTAAAAAGTTGCTTCAAATTGTCATGGCGTAAATTTAGTTTTACCTGTTGTTGCAGGAGATTTTCCTTTTTTGCATAGGCGATTTTTAGCTGATCGCGCTCCTGCTGAAGTAGGGCAACAGCTTCAGTGCTCGCTTTCAATTGTTGGGCGCTCTCATCCAGGATTTTTTCTTGTGCAAGAAATTCGTTCTCGTCATATACCTGGTCGACGAGTTTCTTTTCCGACTGACTGATCTGTGCCTTCACAGTTTCAAACTGGATTTGAAACTGTTCAAGCTCTTGTCGGATCTGTATGACAGACAAATTCTCGGCAAGAATTTGCCGAATCTCTGCCAAAGTTTCAAAGGATGAAGCCACAAGTAGCTGCTGGATTGTAGCATCGGTTTCTTGACTTTCACGACGGATATCTGCAAGCTGTTCAACAATCGTCTGTACCAAGCTGTATTGTGCTGCAAATTGACTGTTTAACTCATTTAATCGTTCGCTTAAAGTAATGTAGTCGCGCTCAATCTCCAGATTTGATCTTTTCAGTGCAGTATATTCCTTTTCAACTGCTTCGGATTTCCGCATCTCATAATCAGACCAGCGCAGCGCTTTCAGGTTCCCCATATTTTGATCAATCTGGGCCTGTTTGCTTGCTTCATCACGTTCAAACTGATGCAGTGCTTTATTGTATTTCTCCAGCTTTTCCTCAACGGAAGCGAGTGTCGTCTGGTGCTCACCAAGCTGTTGCTCCACTGTTGTTATCTGTGTTTCGATCCGGGCAAGTTCCTGCTTATTTGATGTGTAGCTGGATTCATCCGTAGCGCTATAACCGATCCATGTAAATTGCTGAGCATGCGCAATTTTGCTATTGGTATTCAGCTGAATTTTCGTGTTTAGATCTTGTTGCTGCTCATTTAATGACTGCAAGCGCAGCTGGAGTTTTTCGACTTGGAATTGTTGGTCCTGTTGATGCTTAAGACTTTCATTTGTCTCGGCAATCAATTTTTCATTGGCGGCAACTTCCTGGGAAATATCCTGTCCTTGGTTGATAGCAGGATGTTCCAATGCTCCACATAGTGGACATGGGGATCCTGCTTTAAGGTTTTCTGCATATTGGGTCAACCTTTGCTGCAGGAGAAGATGTGATTTTTCATTTTGGAGAGACTGAAGTTTTCGCTCGAGGGCACTGGCTACAAGGAGGTGATTTGATCGGAATTTTTCGAGGTCCGGATGAATGGCCTGGAGTTCCTGCTTCAGCACAGCTATACTTGTTTCTAAATCAATGGCCTGCTTGTTTAGATCGTCTTCCTGTTGTTGGATGCCCTGCTGTTTGGCGTACCACTGGCCCAGCTCCATGAGTTCATGGGCAGAAGGCTTTGATTGCTTTAGCCTAGCGATCTGAATTTCTGTCTCTTGGATTTTGGCTTTAAAATGTCGTTGTTGCGCTCTTGTTTCCTCCACAAAATTACGCCCCTTCTGTGCCCGATCCTGTAAACTCTTAATTTCATTTGAAAACGTAATCAATTGGCTTATCAATTCAAGGTCCAGTTCCTGGACACGACGTTGCGGCAGTAGTTCGTATTGTGATTTCAACAGATTGAGATTTGAGGAATGCTCCTGCATCAGCTGCTGAATTTCGGCCTGTCTCTTTTTTTCGGTTTCTACTCTTTTATGTGCAATTAGGCCTTCTTGTGCTAATTTTTCCTTGGATTTAAGAATATGTAGAAAGTTGGTTTGCGCTTCCTCAAAGCGGTTTAACTTTAATCGTAAGGTCTCTTTTTCACCTTTTTGTTCTAGCAATTGCTGAAAGAGCGCCTTCACCGTACGAAGCTCTAAGACATCCTCTTTGAGTTTTTTGAGCCTTAAGAACTTTTCATGATGCGACTTGTACGACGATTCAATCGCGACAAAGGACTCGACTGCCAGTTGGAGATTTGTTTCGGTCGTTTCTATCTGTTCGCTTGTAACCTCGTCAAAACCTATTAATTGACCGTTGAGGTGATCCAGCTCGGACTGATTTTTTTTATAGAGGTTGGAAACTTTATCCTGCAGGTCAAATCGATGCAGTTGAAAAATCTCTTTCATCATATCCGTCCGTTCCTTAGCGCCAAGTTCTATAAACTCTTTGAACTGCCCTTGGGGAATGATGATTGTTCTTTTAAAGTTCTCATAGCTTAATCCAATGATATGCTGTGTGTTGCTGCTTTCCTGTGGAACCCATTCTTCATTTATTTTTTCGTAGAGTACAACCGTGGGGGATTTTACATCATCGAAATTTTTGGAATTGCGTTTAAATTCGCGGGTAATTCTAAATGTACGGTCTTCAAAATTGACAAAATCAAGCTCGATATAAGATCGATTGGACTTGAGATTCATCATGTTATAAGCGCGTTTATCCCGTGCATTCAGGCGTTCCGTTTCTCCAAATAAGGCGTAGGTAATCGCTTCCAATATCGATGATTTACCGGAGCCTACAGCACCGAAGATACCAAAAAGCCCAGCTTGAGAAAGCGCGGTAAAGTCGATCGTCTGACGTTCTTGATAAGAGTATATACCCTCTAGAGTTAGCTTTAATGGAATCATGGATTAAGAGTTTAGGATTTCGCGAAAAAGATCAAGGATGTCATCATTGGGCGCCTGATTGCCATTCTTGGATTTGAAATAATCGTTGAATAAGGTCGACATGTCTTGTGTAAGATTGATTTCTTTGTTGTCCAGAAGCGCTTGCTCATCTTGTTTAACGAGCGGAATGAGATAGATTATTCCCGAATGGCTCTGATAGATTCGCTTGCGGTCTTCGGCTTTTAAGAAGGTTTCTGATTTCAGCGTGAGCTCCACCAAAGCATCGGGGTTTTCAGACAACCAGGATATGCACTGTTCAATATCGTCGAACGATTTTCGGATCAGCGGTTTGCCCTGAGTTAGTGGAATGCGCTCAACCCTTGCTTGCTCGCCGGCCGATACATTGACCAGTGCGACGTATTTAGCTTGCCCAGCCTCCGAAAAACTATAACATAGGGGTGAAGATGCATAAACCACCGGTTTTTCGGCAGAACCGATATTTTTATACCCGTGGAGATGCCCTAATGCGGTATATTGGACCTGTGGTGGGATGGCCTCTGAATAGATTAAGTCTGCATTGCCAATTTTGACCGGTTTTTCGCCGTCAGGCTCCTCTAAAAGTGCGCTGCCCAATTTATTCATGTAAAGATGTGCCGTCAATATATTCACGCCTTTATCATCGCAATAGGTATTGGCTATTTTTTGCCAATTTGCTGCTAAGACCTCATTTAATTTACTTTCTTTCTCTTCGCCTAGATATTGTTTTAAGCGTATTTCGTCGGCATAGGCTGTATGAAGAATACGAATCGGGTAGTCAAATTGCGGTAAGCTCAATTCAATGAAGCCCATATCTGACTGTAACACGGTGAAGCCATCTGTTGCGAAAGGGGTAACCACAGCATGCGGATGCCCAATTAGGATGATGCCCGACGCTCGTGCCAAAGGATCGGGCGCGTCAATCAAATGGGGTGAATCGTGATTGCCCGCGATTGCTAGTACTGGGCGTATGCCATTCTTGGTAAGACGCTTGATTGTTCGGTAGAATAGCTCAATGGCTTCCACACCGGGATTGAATGCATCGAACAGATCTCCTGCAATGATCACGAGATCCACGTTTTCCCGGTCTGCGATATCAACGATTTCATTCATGACCAGTACTTGTTCATCTATCCGGGAGAAACTGTCCAATCGTTTTCCTAAATGCCAATCGGCGGTATGCAATATTTTCATGTGAGAGCTTGGATATTTTGCGCAATGTTACAAACTAAGATAAATTTGGCATGAAATGCAATTATAATTGGATGGAATCTTCGAAATGATCAGTTCGGGCCAATATGGGATGAAGTCTTTGCTTTGTGCTAAAGTGTAATGCTGTCGCAGTTGAAATGTTAAAACATGTTAAATGCGTGTCATAAAAGTCATTTAATTGTATTTTTAGTGCTCCAAAATTAAGCTAGATAGTCATAGACAAGAAATATGCGAAAAGTTTACCTGTATATCTTTTTTTTCTTTATGCTGTTGATGCGCGTAAACGCGCAGGAAATACATGCTATAAAAGGAGAAACTGCTTATCCTTTTTTATTGAAAGATGCCGCACCAGATTCATTGGAATCTGAAAAACAGCCTGTATTTGTGTTTTTACATGGAAGAAGTTTGTCCGGGACAAATTTAGATCGTGTAAAGCGTTATGGTGTATTGTATGCCATCAACAAAGGGCAGGAGGTACCTGGGATAATTGTTGCGCCACAGTCCCGGGGAGGATGGGATCCGGACAAAGTAATCGAAATTGTCGACTATGTTATTGAGCATTATAATGCTGACCCCGACCGTATTTACGTTTGCGGCATGAGTATGGGGGGCTATGGCACGATGGATGTGGCTGGTAAATATCCCGAAAGGGTGGCTGCTGCAGTAGCAATATGTGGCGGCGGATCGAGTCAGTATGCTTCTAACCTGACGCAGGTGCCGATATGGCTTCATCATGGTACCGCTGATCGTGCAGTGCCAATTTCGGAGTCCAGAAAAATTATGAATGCGATCAAAAGAGAAGATCCGGATGCAAATGTGAGCTTAAATGTGATAAAAGGGGGGACGCATGGAAGTGTGGAGCGATTGTTCCATGATGATGCAATTTACAATTGGATGTTGAAATTTAAGAAAAAGCATAAATCTTAGGGTCGTATTGGTCCGGTAGCGGTGTATCGAAAGACAATTTATAAAATAAAAAAAGCCTGATGAAGTATTTTCATCAGGCTTTTTTTATTTATTAGCCTTCGTGATCAAATGCAGGTGGTCTTTTTTGAAATTGAGCCATCAATATATTGGGTTGATGGATCAAGTGTGTCTTTGTGAGATATTCGGAGTTGTCGGCATAAATAAACAACAACGTTCCATCTTTGATGGTGTTAATGATAGGGCCTGCAAATTCCCTTGGTACTGCGGGGCAGCCGTAGCTTTTAC
>NZ_DKSP01000023.1:6412-11392 GCF_002472745.1 Sphingobacterium sp. UBA7253
GCCGTAGCTTTTACCGAGTCTGCCTAAGCTTGCTATTGTTCCTGTGCTACAGTAATCGGCGCCATGCATCACAACATATCTTGCTTTTGCATTGTCATTTATACCTTCTTCAAGACCATTTAATACCAAGGAGTAGCCGTTCTCGCCGTTGTACGTGTTTTCTGTTGTGAAGAACCCTAAAGAACTTTTAAGTGACTCCTGTTGATTTGAAAAATTGACGGCATAGTTTTCTCCGCTATTTTTTCCATGCGCAACCAGTGTGTTGAAAAGTACTTTTTTGTGCGCAAGGTCGAGTACCACAAGTCTTTTTTCCGTTGATGCCAATGAAAAGTCAATGACGGTCATGATGTCCTTGTTGTGGATCGGAAGTTCTTTTCTGCCTTCCATTGCCTGACGAAACGCTTCGTATTTTAATACTTTGCCTAGATTCATTTCATCATACAACGAGTCAACTTCGGTGCGTTGACGTTCGACATTGATACGATGAGTGCTGGTGGTTTGTTGATCTGTTGTTTTTAATTCTTCTTGCGAGGACAATGCTGTATTGAGTGCCATCAAAAGAAACATAAACGTATTTCCCATTCTTCTCCCTTTTCTGTGTAGATGTTTACAAAATTAATTATTAAAGTTAATACATATTTGATTTACAGAATGTTAAATATTGTTAATCAATAACAACGACCAGTGAAGCGAGGTCTTTTGACCGTTTATAGACAAATTGAGCGTGAGATGACGCATTTCTGACGCACATATGCGACTTGGGTGTTGTGCCTAGGCTCTCACTATATTCGATAATGCTGCCATTGGGATTGTTGACTGGAACTCCATGTATATAGGCCCCGGCGGTAAATCGAGTGGCATAAGGCGCGAATCCGGCGTAAGTTTTGGTGCCGTCTTCATAATAAAACATCTTGGATTTGTGTTCCTGGACAACAAAGAGGCCTGTTGGAGTTTCCTGGGCATGGGGAGGTTTGTGCCGGCCACTCGTCACAGGATTCATGCTTCGGACAAGCCATTCGTTTCCGACTTTTTCCAAGGTGCAGATATTTTGGTTCTTTACATCGACGACATTGATGATCTTGAACTGCACGGTGTCGCTAATAATACGCAGATACCTTTTGGGAACCGTATATTTTCCTTCGAATGAAATACCTTCAATCGGAATTCGAGCTATGCTGTCGGGGCCTTGTATGCGGACGAGCCAGCCGTCCCGACCGTAACGAACAGCTTTGGCGCTGTTAAGATCGTAGAGTGGTGCCGCTTGATAGCGTTCGACGTTGAAACTGTCGGATACGCGTTTATAAGAGTCCCGTTTATAGTCCTGTATTGTTGGGGCTTCGCCTTTTTCATTTTGATAATTCTGTAGAACCCCATACAGCGATGGCGTCTGTTGAAAATTTTCGATAAAGGCCAGGCGTTCTTTGATCTTTTCCCATTGAAAACTGCGTGTAGTGTCTTTGTAAGGATAGCTGTCTTCCAGGGTGTATTTGTTGTAAAGCAGCTCTTTTTTTAAGATAATATCCTCAGCGGTAAGTATTTTTTTCTGCTCAATCTGCTCTTTAGGTGGAGTAGGTTTTTGCTGCTCAGTTTGCTGATTGGTTTTTGCTGTGTTTTTCTTGTCCTGCTGGCATCCCGGCAATAGAAACAATATGCTTAGTATTAAACAGGTTAATCTTCGATTCATATATGGAAGTATAGATTATCGTTTTATACCTTAAACTTAGATAATTAGTTTATTATTTGCAATTTTATTGCAGTTGAAGGAAATAGATTTGCTGTTAAACCTTACTATTCGTTTTGTGAACTGTAACAGATTTTCAATGATAAGGCGTTTATTGCGGTAAAATTTTATTTTAAAGAGCTGTCTTGAATGCGGGCGAGATATTTCTTCGATGATGGATAAAAAGTTAGTTTTGTGATCTGAAATAAATGATATGGACAAAATTGTTATTTGCTCGGCGGTGATGCTTGCTCCGGAAGGGGATTTGCTAATGGTACGTAAAAAAGGGTCTAGCTATTTTCAGCTACCTGGGGGGAAGGTAGGGCCTGAAGAAAGCCGTGAGCAGACCTTAATTCGTGAACTGAAAGAGGAGCTTCGGTATGATGTGAGCAGCATGGAAATAAGCTTTATCGGTAGTCACAGTACACAGGCTGTAAATGAGGTAAATACGGTGGTCGTGGGCTATATCTATTTAATTAAACTGGCAGAGCGTCATGCATTTGAGCCTTATGAAGAACTGGAAGAAGTGCTGTGGATCAGTAGAGCTGATTGGCAAAGTTACCAATGGGCACACCTGGCATCCGAGTTTGTTCTACCAAAATGGCTTTCCGGTGATTTTGATCGTTAAATCGTGTAGGGTAAACAAATTAAACCTTTGTTTGTTAGAGTTTTATATAAACTATAAACAAACAAAGATTATGGAAAATCAGCTTTTAAAAGGGGCGAAGGACTTTTTTGACGAAGAGGCTGTCGCTCAGATAGGGCAAGTTTTAAATCAGGATAAAGAAGGGGTAAAGCAGGGTTTGAATGTAACAATTCCCGCCTTGTTTTTAGGTTTAAGCCAACATTCCGATTCCGGTAGTGGGATTTCGGCGATACTTGAAAGGGCTAAGCAGCACTTTGCGAATTTTGATTTCCGCGAGCTTCTCGGTAGTGTAACCAAAGCAGATGAGCCCGCAGCGGATCCTGCTGTGAAAGGCGAGAATGCTCAGGGTTTATTGGGATCAATATTTGGTGGCGGTCTGGATACTGTTTTGAGTACTGTTGCCGGTTATTTGGGGTATGATGGCAGTTCTATTGGGAAATTAATGAATTTTTCTTTGCCCGCGATATTCTCCAGTCTAACAAATAAGGGCCAAAATTGGGATTTTGATCGTATCGGTCATGTTTTGGAGGAAAATAAAACCGCTTTTGCTGCTGCTGTTCCAGCTGGGTTAGGCTTAGGCGCCTTTGGGAAGCTTTTTGATGGTGCACATTTTTCTGCGCCGGAAGAATCCGCGACTGAACATGCAATTCCTGCTGATGTTACTAAGGAGGTGGATAGTCATAAGTCAATATCCATTAATCCGGCAAATGAACTCGAAGCACATAAAGAGCCCTTGTCATTGCCAAGAGCGGAAGAGTCCAGGGCAGCAATCGCTGGAACCGGTTCTGGAAGCGGTTCCGGTGGCGGTTGGTGGAAGATTTTAATCGCCCTGGTCGTATTGGCTGCGCTTTGGTTTTTATTTGGAAAAGGCTGTAGTGGAAGCAAGCAAGACGGTGCTACCGACACCAGTGTAAACAATACAAAAGTAGAGTCAGATACTATGAAAACGGGTTCCAGTATGGTCGAGCGCGAGCAAACGGAGGTCATCCTACCAAACGGTGTCAAACTTGCTGCTTTTAAAGGCGGGATAGAGGATCACTTGGTCCAATTTTTAAAATCCGATTATAATTCGATGGGTGAAGATTCCCTGAAAAATACCTGGTTTGATTTCGATAACCTGAATTTCAAAACAGGTACAGCCGAGGTACTGCCTGAAAGTCAGGTGCAACTAAGTAATCTTGCAGCGATATTAAAGGCTTTTCCTGCAGCTAATATTAAGATCGGTGGCTATACCGACAAAACGGGCAATGAGGATTTTAATAAAAAGTTATCGCTTGAGCGGGCAACGGTTGTAAAGGATTACCTGAGTAAAGAGCAGCTTTCCAAACAGGTGATAGGTGCAGAGGGGTACGGCTCACAGTTTGCTAAGTATAAGGCCGATGCGCCAGAATCTGATCGTATTATGGATCGGCATGTTTCGATAAGTGTTCGATAATTGCTTTGTGCAGCATAGCTAGACCGCTGTGAAAATAAAAAAGAGCAGATTCCACTGGAACCTGCTCTTTCCTTTTATGTATAATGCATGTTGTTTAGAAACTGTAGACACAGGCCAACAGAAATTGTCCTGCAGATTTGGTTGGGCTTAGATCGTTTTTGATGAATCGTTCGGTATTTCCTTTGTCAATTCTGATTTCGGGAATAAATTTGAATCCATGGTAATTATATTCTGCTGTCAAAGTGGTTGCGAGGATATTGGAACTAGGGATTCCATTTTCTTCCTCTTTATGCGTTTGGAAAAACTCTTCGCGTAATCCTAGGCCAAAATGTTCTGAAAAATGAATTCTTGGGTAAAGTGCTACTCCAGAGTAACCCCCACCATCTCTCTTTTTATAATTTGTAGCATTTAAACCAAGGAAAAATTTGGAGGTGAAATCATAATTAGCAACGAGATCGATCAAGGTTCCAGAACTGTAATTGGTTTTACCGCCAGCAGAGGATCCTGTCAGGAAATTGAGATAAAAGCTGCTTTTATCATTGGGGGTATAGGCTAGTTGGGAGCCGACATGGGAAACTCCGTTCATATCTTGATAGACATTCCAGTCGTTAAATAGTCCGACCATTAAAGCCACTTTATCTGAGAAACTATACGTAGCTTTTAAACCAGCGTCTTGAAATGGGCCGGCGCCGAATAAATAAGAAGTTGAATAATGGAAGTTGTAGGTTGGTGATATTACTTCAAAACCCACAAATGTTCCCATGAATCCTGCAGTAAGATTGAGTTTCTCGGTTAGATCATAGCCTACATATAGATTTTGGATATGAAAACTGTTTTTGTCGTCGCCAGCCTGGCCGTCGCCATTCATAATGGATCGATATTGCCCTCTGGGGCCAAAAGATAATTCTCCGACAAATGATGCCTTTTTAAACTTCTTTTTTACAGCCAAATCCACCATCCCAATAGAGACGGAGTTGTTGTCTTCGGTAAAATAGGTGTTGATGTTAGGTTTGTTTTGAAAATCATATTTCCAATAAGTATCCACTGATCCGGATATTTCTATCCCTTTTTCTTTGGTTTCTTCTTGTGCTGTGGTTATTTTTATTAGAAATACTGATAAAAAGATGGTTGTTAGAAGTTTTTTCATGTTTTTTTTTGGTTTAAGTTTGATTTGTTTGA
>NZ_DKSP01000084.1:0-8329 GCF_002472745.1 Sphingobacterium sp. UBA7253
AACGTTTAGGACGCAAGTGTTGTCAAATAAAAACAGCATTCTAATTTCATAGGGTATATTGCCTTCAAAAGGAGCAATATCAATTTCTACAGAATTGCTCTGGTTGACTACAGCGGTAAAGCTGTTGCTCAAATACTCGGAGGTATTATAAGGGTGGATCAACGCGACAACGCCATATGGTACTGTACCTGAATGGTACTGAAGCTTTAATTTTGTCGTATTTTCGGTTTGAAATAGCATAAATGATTGTAATAGGAATTCGTTTTTTTGTTGGATAGGTTTTGGTCGCTGTGTAAATATGGGATGACTACTTAGTTGAAAGACTGAGGCTTTGGAAAATTTAGCTGATTTTAAACCACCCCATTTTTCGACTTTGTAGTGCCTGCTACCATGTTCTCCCATTAAGGAAATCGTTTTTCGATTGAACTCATTTGGAAAACCATGATCGTGTGGTAATCCGAATAGGTGGCCCATTTCATGTGCTATCCCACCGAGGTACCAACTGTTGAACTCTCCTACAGTACATGCTTTATTTGTGGCAAACATCTCTGTAAAAGTTATTTTGGTGCTTGCATCCGTGAGTAATGCCGGATCTAGGAGGTCGCAGTCTGCAACCATGCACAAGCCCGAGGAAGCAGAGCCCCTGCCATAGTATGGCGAATGAAATACGTAGGTCCCATTTTCATCTTTATGGCTTAAGGCAGTAATAACAAGGATATGTTCGGTGTTTGGATTGATAGCAGGCGTCAGTTTCTCGAAGATTTCATTTTCTATTTCACGCCCTGAATTTATTGTATAATCATTTGAGGGTTTCGACCCTTGAACCAAGTGGTACTGATAACCCGAATCTTCTGCCTCAAAAGGGATACCATCACTTTTAAATCCCGAATTTCCAAGCTCAGTTTTGTAATAGGAGGAGATATCCTTCAATGTTCGGTCGAGACGATTTTTCCAATCGGAAGACAGTTTTGCGTCAGCAGGATAAAAATAAACAACCTTAACAGTATGAAGCAGTTTATTTTTATTTGTTGAGATTGCTCCTTGAGCGAATTGGTTAAGTGTTAATAGTAAAATAGACAGCATTATCCAGAGGAAGTTTGGCTGACGTTTCATACATGGTGAATATACGATCGCTATTGAATTCAATTAGGTTTAATCTAGGTTTTATATTATCTATACACTAAGTTAAATAAAATCAGCATAGTTTTCTTCAATAATATGCATAAGTTCTTCTCCCTCTACAGGACTTATTTTAAAAAGCTATTCAGATAATCTAAAATGCTTCCAGTTTGGCCTATCAGGCTGACGTGGCTTTGTGCTGGGATAATGGCTAATTGGGATTTCGGCATTTGTCCAAAGTCACCAACTACTGCACCGCCCAATAATTGATATGTTTTTACCAGCTCGATCTTATCTAGACCGTCGTTGTCTCCAGCAATCAAGAGTACAGGTGAAGATATTTTGGCAATATTTGCGTCTCCCAGATCAAATGGTTGCTGTGCCAAAGAGATCATCTGTTCTAAAAATTTTGTCCACTTTGTTTTGTCGGGAGCAACGGCTTCATAGGCTTGCTGCATCGGACTATTTTCAAATAGTGCTGGTTTCATGTTCTGAAAGGCTTTGTTAATTTCCGGCATCCATCCCTTACTTTTATAGGTAGCAGAAATAATGACTAATTCATCTAAGCGCTTCGGGTACTGAATGGCAAATTGGTAGGCTACTGCGCCTCCAAAGCTGTAGCCAAGCACTGCAGCATGTTCAATTCTCAGATAATCCATCACTTTGGCAACATCAGCTGCAAGTATGGCGTGGTCAAACTTTCTATCAGAATAGGGTGAATGGCCATGGCCCTGCAGTTCAATGGCGATGACTTTCCTGTTTTTTGACAGTTCGGGTATGAGCTGACTCCAGTTTGTGCTGATGGTCATAAAAGCGCCGTGTAATAATACAATCGGTTTTCCAGTACCATAAACTTCATAATATACCTTTCTGTCCTTAAGGTGTACTAAACCTTGAGCCGAGGGTTTAATTTGGGCATAAGATTGCATAACAGTAGTCATCATAATGATATAAAGTAATGATTTAAAAATAGTATTTGGTTTTGATATGTGTGTTCATAACGAATTTATTTAAAATGTACGTGACAAATATCATTACGATTTCCCAGGAAGATCCTGTGGAAATACGACAAATATAGGGGCGATTGCGTCAGAAATGCAAGCAGACAGTCCTTAAAAAAAGATTGGAGCGCGATAATACCGAGGGGAAGATTTCGTATCGTTAGGGCAGTTGAGTTGTAATTAAAAAAGACAGGGGCCAATATCCAATATCAGCCCCTGTGTTTTGCTATTATTTCAACTTATCTTTTACACTTTTAGCATGATCTAAGTGGTTTCTAAGTGTTGGTAGAGTTTTATCTACAAACGCTTTCAGCTCGGTATCTTTAAGGTTTTTACTAGCGTCCTCAAACAGTTTGATATGCTTTTCATGGTCTTTAACCATATCTTCAATATACGATTTATCGAAGTCTCTGGGCGACTTTTTGGACAATTCATCCTTCAAATTTTGTTCATCTTTACCCGAGGTGGCTGGTAGCGTGATATTTTTTGCTTGTGCAAGCGTTGCAAGTTCATCATTTGCTTTGGAATGATCTTTAACCATCATTTCGCCGAAGGCTTTTACCTCCACATGCTGGCCTTTTTCCTTTGCCAGTTTTCCAAGTTCTACCTCAGCCATGCCACCGTTTGCTGCTTCAGTAACGAATTTTGCATCGTCTTCACTGACAGCAACAGGCGTCGTTGCCGTATTATTATCGTCTATGTTTTCTGGTGCTTTTGTTTCGTTGATACTGTCTGCTGTTTTTTTGCTGTCGTTATTTGCATTGCCGCAACTTTGGACAGCAATAATAGAAAATGCAATTGCTAGGGTCAAAAATATTCTTTTCATGATCTTATGAGTTTTGATTTCTAGATAAACAGTGGTCAAAACAGTATCGTTTCAAAAAAATGACCAACGCAACTATTTCATATTACATTCACGCGTTTTTTAGCTTCAAAAATTTAATAGTGATACCCAGCTGACCCAAGTGGTAAAAATCGTGATGGATAAGGCCTGTCAGGAGGTATTTGAGGTTATGCGGGAAATCAGGATTCGCATGTTTATAGGGTTGTTCGAGGAAGGAATCGTCTTTGCCGTTGAGAAAGTGAATAACGTGTCGCTGACTATCCCTGAAATCTTCCAACAGCTTTTTCCAGCCTGTTGTCTTCAGTTCGTCATTCGTTCGCCAATTCCTAGCTTCGTTCATTTCGAGTCCCCGTGGATTTCCCTTCAAACGGCTCACAACCTCCTTACGCCATTCAATGAGATGCGACATCAGTTCCGCTACACTATGCATTTCTGGGATAGGACGCTCATAAACAGATGATTCGGTAACCGTAGCTAATTTTTTTTCAAAATTTTCATCGATCCATAGATCGGCGTACTCCACATCCTTTAATTGCTGAATGATATCTTTTATCAGAATAGTGCTCATAATGACTTAGTTTTAAAATGATTAAGTTTAAGACTTTAGAAATTAAACCGAACTATACAGGAATTAGTTTTAACCAATTGTGTATTCGCTTAAAATGCTAACATTGTACTGAAGAATTTCAGCTAGCAACGCTGGAATAGTTGCGGTGTGAAAAGGTTTTAGGGAAGATGTAATCAGTAGACAAACTATTATTTGCTGAATCGTGTCCTTCTATCGAGATTTCCTAGAAAAGGCAATCGCTTTATGATCCGGGCTCATACCCGCGTTTTATGGTCCCGAACACTCGTATTGAAATGGCTGATCAAAGATCCACAGCACGTCTGTCTGTCAACGAATTAATTAAACAGGCTAAATTGTTAGAATCCGAAGAGAAATTGGAGGATGCTGTCAAAAACTATCATACAGTTATCGCAAAAGATAAGCTGCATACCGCTGCATATAATCGGCTCATGATTGTATATCATAGGTAGAAAATGTACAAAAAAGAGCTAAGTACGATAAAGAAGGCGCTCGCTGCCTATGAAAATGATCTGTTGAAAGATCAGCGCAAATGGAAGAAGCTTAACGGTGGGACAGCCGACTTAAGTCAGCGTTTGGCCAAAGTACTGGGATTAATGCACGAGGATGGCCTTCCAAGATATGAAGAACCGCAAGTCATGGCTTGGAGAAAGCGTTTGGAAAGGGTAGAGCAAGTTATCAAAAAGGCAAAAGGTGTAAAGACCTAGGCGCTTTTTTTTTGTTATAAAATCGTAAACGAAATTGTAGCTGCTGCTGTTCAACTATAAAACTCATTAGTTTTAATAAGTCGATATTGAGCCGAAACCCATTTTAGAAATGACAATGAAATACATATTCTGTACAGTTGAAACCCCCAAAAATTCAAATGCCAAATACAATTATGAGCCAAAATGTGGCGGATTTGTTCTGGCAAAATACCTTCCTTTGGGCTCAGTTTTCCCCTATGATTTCGGTTTTATCCCGGGCACCGTAGGAGAGGATGGTGACCCCTTGGATATTATCGTTATTTCGGAACAAGGGACGTTTCCTGGCTGTATATTGAAATGCAGAATAATTGGTGCAATAAAGGCGATACAGCAGGATAAAGATGGGGACACTGTCGAAAATGACCGGTTTTTGGTTGTACCGGAGGCTTCAGCCGTCTTTGGTCACATTCATCGTGTCACCCAATTGCCTGAAACCGTGCTCGATGAACTGCAACAGTTCTTCATAAATTATAATAAACAGGAAGGCAAAAATTTCCAGCCTTTGAAAATTCTAAGTGCTAAAGATGCATGTAAGGCGATAGAAAAAGCAAAAAGTAACAGCCAGGCCATCAAAAAAATTGAACTTTTTCTTCCACTCTACGATGCGTCGGGAACACCCTTCTCCGCTCAACTATTTCAGGATATTAGTAAGCAGCTCATTAAAGACTTTGGCGGGATAACAGCTTATACGCGTGCCCCTGCCATTGGTATATGGGTCGATCCTAAAAAACAGCCAATTAAAGACGAGAATGTGGTTTATGAAATCATGGTTGCTGAAATCGACCATGCCTACTGGAAACAATTCAAGAAAAAACTCGAATTACAATTTGCCCAAAAAGAGTTAGTTATTAGGCAAAGTGAGGTCGGGCTACTCTAGTCGCTAGATTAATACTGTAGATCTGCTGGAATGTAGACCAGTAGGCTTATAAATGCTATTTAGCTTGAAGCGTAGGTGAAGGGGAAATCAAAATAGAAAATAGATCCCTTATTCTTGGCGCTTTGAACGTGTATCTGTGAACCATGTTCTCGCAGGATTTCTGCGACCAAATATAGGCCGATGCCAAATCCAGATATGTTAGAAGTATTTAGGTTATCCACCCGATAGAATGATTTAAAAATATTCTTTTGATGTTTGGGCTCGATTCCAATCCCTTCATCCTGAACATATATACGTACTTTTTCGCCTATTATCTGCGTGCCAATAATGATCGTCCCACCATAGGGAGAGTAATTTTATGGCATTGTTAAGTAAGTTGGCAAAAACCTGATCCATTTTGGGCCAGTCAGCTAAAATATGAACGGTGGGATCACAACGCTGTTCAATGCTGTGCCAATTCGTTCCCAAATCATTAATACAGTCCCGCATTAATTTGTCAAGCTGAAAAGTGGTTTGGTGAAGTTGCAATTTTCCTTCGTCTACCTCCGTTATACTAAGAAAATCCGCAATCGTGAGCATCATTTTTCTCACTTTGAGATTCGATCTTAGTTCCTATCTGGGCACTTTTTTCACCAAATATAGTTGCATGCTGTTGCATCATCTGCGTATTCATCAAGACTGTGGTGAGCGGTGTTTTGAGTTCGTGGCTTGCTACGGATATAAACGCATTTTTTCGCTTCTCCTCCTGCTTTTTCGGTGATATCCCGTGCAATTTTTGATACTCCAATGATCTCGCCGAGATTGTTTTTTATGGGGATATCGTCAGCGACAAATCGATCAATTTGCCTGATTTTGTCTGCCGAACAGTTTCAAAATGCTTGATGGAATGCCCCATGCGGATTCGCCCCAGAATATAATCTTCTTCAGAATGCATATATCGTGGAATTAATTTTAGGATGGACTGACCAATCATTTCCGCGGTTGAATAGCCAAAGAGATTCGTCGCAGCGTCGTTCCAGCTGGTTATGATACCGTCTAGTGTTTTTCCGATAATCGCGTCATAGGATGAGTTAACAATGACTGCAAGTCTCCTGAAGACGTTATATTGATGCTTATCATTGATTTTAAGGATGATCTTGATACAGAAGATATTACCGAAGCAATTGCCCGCATCCGTACACACATTAAAACCGAATTTCAATTTATCCATTATGTCATTATCCAACCAGAGTAAATATTAAACGCCAATTAACCTTGATAGCTATTTTAATAGCAGCGGCTTCGTTTTGCAAGTGAGCTTTTGCAAGGACATCGCGGAGGCTTATGCCAAGATTGCAAAGAACACAGCCTTGGCTAGCACAGTAAAATGTATTGTTGGGCTATCTTTAGGATGGATAACCGAGTTTCGGAACTTTATCGAAAAATTATGTAAGAAGTAGAAGAATGACAATGTAAAGATGTAAGTTTGTATATCACCAATATTAAATTTAAGGTTATGCTATATTTAGGAATTCTGGTCTTTTTGGGACTTATTACATTATTTGCTTCATTTTATACGGTAAAACAAGAATCTGCGGCTGTGATAGAAAGGCTGGGTAAATTTTTAAAAGTAAGTCATGCTGGTTTGCATTTAAAAATTCCGTTTTTGGATCAGATCGCTAAGCGGCTGAATCTTAGGATAAAGCAATTGGATGTCATAATTGATACCAAAACATTGGATAATGTTTTCATTAAGATGAAAGTTTCTGTTCAGTATCAGGTAATCAGAGATAATGTAAAAGACGCGTATTATCGTCTGGAGAATCCCGAAAATCAGATTACATCGTATGTTTTTGATGTTGTACGTGCTGAGGTTCCAAAAACAAAATTAGATGACGTTTTCGTAAGAAAAGATGATATTGCCATTGCCGTAAAAAGTGAATTGCAGGATGCGATGCAAAGCTACGGTTACGATATTATTAAAGCATTAGTGACAGATATTGATCCTGATGAACAGGTGAAACATGCTATGAACAGGATCAACGCTGCTGAACGCGAAAAAACTGCCGCAGAATATGAGTCTGAGGCACAAAGAATACGAATTGTTGCCGTTGCAAAAGCTGAAGCAGAATCTAAAAAATTACAGGGGCAGGGGATTGCAGACCAGCGAAGAGAGATTGCGAAGGGACTGGAAGAATCGGTAAAAATGCTGAATGCGGCCGATATCAATGCACAGGAAGCTTCTGCATTAATTGTTGTGACGCAACATTATGACACGCTGAATGCCATTGGAGCCAATAGCAGAAGCAATTTGGTCTTGCTTCCAAATTCGCCAACAGCAGCAAGCACTATGCTGAATGATTTGGTAGTTTCAATGGCCGCGGCACAGAAGATTGATGGACATAATAGTGCGCAATTGCCTGAAATTCCTAAAGATGGCGGTCTTTAGGGATAGAAATCCGAAGAAGCTCTTCCATAGACGTATTATCTAAATATTGATGTAACTGAATTCCTCAAAAGCAGGATATGGGATAAGATTACTAAGGGTACCACCAGGTTGGGCAATAAAGCATATGGAAATTTTAACATAGCAATATTTGGCTGATCATAAGCGATCAATTGTATAGGAATTGGGGATGACAGTATTCCTAGAAGAACAACAATGAGAACTGAGCAAATACCGAATATGTTCCATAATCTGAAAATCTGGAAATTGAAAATTTTACGAAAGAATATGCCCGTTATCAAAAATATTAAGGCAGTAATTCCGAAAACTATATCATAATTGCAGCCAATAAAAGTCATTTCTCGCGGCAGCATTTTTTTTTTGTATAAAGCATAGAGAATAAATTCTACTGGAATACGCAAGATATGGATCGCCAAAAGCAAATACATATTTATTTTTGTATTAACCAATAGTATCGAACAACAGACGATTGTTATAACTGTACCCAATAGAATTAAGGCGAACGATGGGGGAAATTGTATAAAGAACCCTGCAACAGCGGCAAATGATATGAAGAGCGACCAAATGATATAAACTCGCGTAGAAAGTTTGTGGCGTACAGCGAACCAAAATAATACAAAACAACTTATTGTAATAGCTATAAATAGATTCTGCATGATTAAAAAGCATATATCTTATAAAACTAAAGCATAAAAGGCCTAAAATACTTG
>NZ_DKSP01000084.1:8451-12614 GCF_002472745.1 Sphingobacterium sp. UBA7253
CAAGTATTTTAGGCCTTTTATACTTTTGACCAAAATGAGAATATCATAACGACAGATGCTCCGAGCATTGGTCATTATCGAGAAAATTTTATTTAGCTTCCCTCAACAGGTATTTAGGAGAGCTTTTACTTCGTTACCTCAAAACGATTTGCTCCATAATTCAAGTTATTCAGTGATAAGCCCATTGCGAATAGTAACTAATAAGCTACGAATTCTAAGTGACCATTTACAGATATTTAATCATCATTTAAATAATTAAATGTGTCTTTATTTTTACTGCCATATACAAGGGTATGCCTTCAAAACATACCATGGTTTAACAAGTAAATTTAAAGACAATGAAAAGATTAATGATGGGTTTGGTAGCAATGGTGATGCTATCATCTGTTGCTTCGGCCAAGACAGCCGCAACAATAGTCAACGGAAATACATCTGTGAAAACAACTTCCCAGCGCCTGGCTAACAATACGGTTAGGTTTACCGAGGCAACCAAAGAAACGAATGCGGCATTCGTACGCTGTAATTTTAAAGTAAGTATTTATAGCTGTGATGGTGTTTTATTAGGCAGCGCTGTCTACACAGATTATGCTTCTTCAGCTGGCGGCTGTGCTAATTTCTTTGCAGCAATGCATGACTGGGTTGCAAACAACTAAACCTTTATTCATTCTTACACAAAAATAAAAGCGGGGCTTTGACCCCGTCTCTCTAAACTAAATTATCATGCGTAAATATTATATATTCTTTTTATTTCTATTCTTTTCCAGATTATCTTCTGCACAGCGGCTTCATGCGATATATGAATACATCCCATCAGCCATGGCTACTTTTAAAGAAGATGTCTATTATGATGGAACAGTGAAGATTGCTGTTCGTGATTCGATGCCAATACGCAAGCAGGAGCTCAACAAAGATGGCGATGATGAAGTAGCGTCCTCATTTTCGATAACAATCGGATCTGGCAAGAGGTATAACAGGGTCGTGATCCATCAAAATAAGGCTGACCAACAGCTAGAAACCCGTTCCATTCAAGGTGTTAACTATTTGGTGACGGACAAATTTCCGGCATTGGTCTGGAATACCGATTACACCGATGTGGATACGTTAGGCAAACATGTATGCCACAAAGCAACGGCCTCTTATCGTGGAACTACTTTGGTCGCTTATTATACCAATGATATTCCCGTACCTGTGGGACCATCGAAATTTGGTGGCTTGCCGGGCCTTATTGTGATGCTGTATAACGAAAGTGCCAATCCGAACTATTGGTACCTGAAGGAGGTAAATTATCCCTATGCGGGAAATATTCCCGTAAATGATAAATATATCCAGTCTTTACCCAAATTGAGCCTGGAAGAATTTGTCAAGAAAGACGACCAGATCAATGAAGAGCAAATGCGTATTATGTACAGCAAAATGCCAATGATGGAAGGTGTAAGCGTTGATAAGCAAAAAGTTAGAGGTAGTGTAGAGCAAGTGTATGAATGGGAGCATCAATAAGCGGATAGCGGCTTTATTCAGCTTTTGTCTGTTGTTTATGGCCGTACATGGACAGGTTGTTATCCATGGAAGCGTTAGTACTGAGGGAAAAGCGTTAGGAGGGGTACGTATCGATTTACGGCGTGATGGCGATAACAAAATGTTGGCTTATACGTTTAGCGACGGCCAAGGCAAATATCATGTGCAAACGGCCCAAAGTGGACCATTTACATTGCTATTCAAGGCGCTGAGCTTTAAGCCAGCTTCCCTTTCGATTACGCCTACGCAGGCCGACACGCTGATTGATGTACAGTTATCAGCAGGAGGGGTGGAGCAATTGCAGGAAGTGATTGTCCATTCCAAAGGCCCCTACCGCCGGGGCAGAGATACCATTGAGCTTGCTGTGAAATCCTTTTTGCAGGGTGACGAGCGTACAGTAGAGGATCTTCTTCGAAAGATTCCCGGCATTCAGGTGGGGACCGATGGGAGTATCAAAATAGGCAATAAAGAAGTAGAAAAAGTGATGGTGGAAGGGGACGATTTTTTTGAAAAGGGCTATCGCCTGCTGACACAAAGTATGTCCGTTCGTCCCTTGGAAAAAATTCAGATATTGCAGCGGTATTCTAATAATAAACAGCTGAAAGGTATCGAAAATTCGGACAAAATTGCACTAAATCTGCAACTTAAGGAGGAAAGCAGGGCACAGTGGCTTGGCTCGGTGGATGCGCAGGTGGTTCCCATCGGTCCAAAATATTATCAGGCCAATGCGAACTTGATGAATTTTGGAAAAAAGAACAAATATTACCTATTAGGTGCTGCTAACAATAATGGAGTCGATGCCGTAAGCAGTATTAACCACCTGATCCAGTCTGGTTCTCCTGATGAACCAGGTCAGATTGGTGTCGGAATAACAACACCTACTTTGATAGATAATACGCCAAATTTGCCCGGTTTTGATTATAAAAGAACGAATTTCAATAACGATAAGCTGTTGTCCTTGAATACCATTTTAAGTCCGACCCCACAGTTAAAGATCAAATGGCTGGGTTTTGCAAATCCTACTAAAAAATCATTTTATCGAAATACCGTGCAGAATTATCATTTGGAGGATATTCAATTTACCAATACCGAAGATTATCAGTTTACCAGAAACATCGATAACTACTTCACGAAACTGGAATTGCAGTTGGAGCCCAATAAGCGCACACTGTTGAGCTATTCAGGCACACTAGGTTCTCTGAGAAAAAATGATTTGGGTGCATTACTGTTTAATGGTGTTCAAAGTGAGGAACTGACCAAAAGTAAAGGATATTTGACCAACCATAGTATGAGTTATAGCTACAAATTTTCGGAGCGGGATGTACTGGTCAGCTCACTACGTTGGATAAAGCAGCAGTCGCCATTGGACTACAGTATCAATCAATACTATTATGAAGACTTGTTTGGAGGTAAAGATATCCATGCGGTAAAACAACATATTGAAAATAATCTGCAGTATCTGGGTGCTACTACACACTATGTAAGCCGAAAGAAAAATGGCGATTTTTTTGAGTTGGCCTTCAATATGGCCTACCAGCAGCAACAGCTCAACACCGAATTGAAGTTGTTATCAAATCCAGACGAGTTGGGTGGGACAGCAGCATCTCCTTCGGAATTTTCCAATGCGATGGACTTAAACGTGTTTCAGACGAACCTTATTTCCAAGTATACCTTTAAACGAAATAAATGGGAATTGACACCCCGCTTGCAGGCAGGTCTTGTACAGAACAGGTTTACAGATTTTGGGAAACCCAAACATAAAAATAACCTGTTGCTTTCTCCAGGACTATCGGGAAAATGGGTTATCCACCCAAAAGGGCGACTGGAAACAGATCTCTATTTTCAGCAACAGAATACCTCACTCACCGAGCTAATTCCCCATTATTATACGACAGGGGTTCGAAACTTTATTCGGGGAACGGATAATCTAGCGACCTTAAGTAGTTCTGGTGGCACGCTGATGTACACCTATGGCAGCATGACAGATCGTTTTTTTGCAAACCTCTCGGCCGGACATCAGATTTTGTTTGATTATGTTGGTACAAAAAGCAGTTTAGACCCCAATTTTAGCCTTGTGCAACAAGTATTGCTTAAAAACAAAAAGAGCAGCAATTACAAGGCAGATCTCAATTATTACCTGAAATTTGTAGGTGGAAATTTCCGTCTGGACTTAGGTGCAAACACGGCAGATTACGAAACATTGGTGGTGGGCGTGGGCAATCGTCAAATTCACACAGAGACATACGATTATGGACTATCGTTTAGAAGTGCATGGAAATCCAGATTGAATATTTATACAGGTTATGCCCTGCAGTCGGTTACTTATCGGTCAGATAGCAAAACTACACTCAATAATAGCCGCGGATTTCTGAATGTATTTTTGAATATGGGAAAAAATATACAGTGTAATCTAAAGAATGAATCCTATCGCTTTGGCAGTTTCCTTGGGCAGGATTCCAAGACCTATTATTTTTCGGATTTCTCTTTATCTTATGAATTGCCGCAACATAGGACAAGATTTACTATGACAGCAAAAAATATTTTTAATACTCGCTTTTTCAGAAATGCTGAATTGACAGACCTTTATAATACCAGCACCGAATATAAACTTTTGCCGGGTTATATCAGTTTTGGGGTAGATTATAGCT
>NZ_DKSP01000206.1:0-5902 GCF_002472745.1 Sphingobacterium sp. UBA7253
GCTATTGGGCATCACGCCACGCTTGACCGGTGCATAATCTGTAATCCCATGAACGACTTCAGTGTAAAGTGGCGTGTTGGGATCCTGCCCAGCGACATATTTGTCATTTTGAGGGTTTAGGACCTTTGATCCATTGATAAATGAATAATTTTCAAAGGTATACAGATCGGCCTCCGATAAGTCCCACTTTGGATCGCCCATATGCTCGATCACGAACTGGCTCAAATAGGGATATAGCGTCAGATTTCGAATCGTCTCCCGATCGACATTTACCTGTGCCATTGCGGCGGTCAAATGATCGATCTTTGGATCATAAGCAATGGCTGCTTTTGTATTGCCCGGGATCTTGAGATTTCCGTGCCTGAGCCTCATTGCGCCAATATGTCCCACCCAGTACTTTCCAATGTTTGCATTGAAAGCCATCGATTGGCTGTTGCCATTATTCGTTCCTAACTCCGCACTGGCCTGACCTGTAATCTGCTTGGGCAGCCGATTCATGGGAATGGTGTTGTCTTTCACATTGACCGCTCCACCAATGGCCTTTCCTCCGAATAATACAGTCGCAGCACCCTTGTACAATTCTATTTCGCGTAGGTTGTCCATATCGAAATTGGGGTTTATGTTTGGACTGATTCCCGACAAATCATTGATCGAAAGCCCATTGGATAGCACACTTACCCTGCTACCACTTAGACTCCGTATCATCGGCATACCAGAATTGGGGCCAAAAGAAGCATTTTGTATCCCAGGGATATGGCTCAATGTTTCACCAAGCGTTTGTGCCTGTATACGATCGAGCTGCTTTCGATCCAGCCTCGTCTTTTGCCCATGGGCCGGTACAAGGCCAGTGGTCTCCGCGGTGGGAAGCGTATAGCTTCGCAATGTATCCATTGCTGGTTTACGCTGTGATCGCACTGTTTGTGCGATAGATAATAGCATTAGAGATGCTAAAAAAACTTGTTTCTGATACCGTATCATCCTGTAGCCTATTTCTGTTTGAGCTGCAAAATTAAAAAAGATAACAACAAATGCAATATTGTTGCATTAATAGTTTACAATCGCTACCTTCGTCAAAAATTTACAGCACATGAAATACATCAACACACCAATTGTCCTTGCGGGGGCACTGATTCTGATGCTCGGAGCTGCATCATCCTGTAAAAAGGAAACAGCGCCTACGCCCACTGAAATCTCGCTTTCGTTACCTTCGCAGGTCAGCCTTCGCTACGGCGAAACACAGGAAATTAATCTGCCGAAAGACCTAGCTGCAAAAGCAGGACTTACGTTCAGCTTTGACTTTTCCCAGATTGCAGACATCAATTTGGGCAACGGGATTAAACTCAGTGATAAATTGAACCAGGCCATCAAATTTGACAGCGAAAAACAAAGCATACTGATTAACAGCTCCCTACTCTATCCAAACGGAGCTCAATCGAGCAGCGCACGGATTCCCGATGATTATAAAGTCACTGTCATAGCCAAAGAATCTCAGGACAAAGTAGTCGGGAAAGAAAGTTTTTCGCTCAAGATAACGGCTGGATCTATTGCTATCAAAGGTTTAAAAAATGGCAACGAGTTGCCTTATTCATATGTACTTTATGGCGACCAATCTACTGATTTTGAAATCGATCCGCTGGGCCTACCAACTGCTGGCGCGAACTTTCAGTTGGTTAAAAAGGATGGACAAGAAAACATTGCTTCAATAACAGGTACGCATATCAAATTAGCAAAGGATGCGGGAGATCCGGAAAAAAAAGCTGAAAAGTCGTTCGAGTTGACTCCCGAGCTTAGAAAAGATGGTTTTCCTGTCGCCGCCACGACTTTCAGGGTCATTCTGATTCCACAGATTAAATTTTTGTTTGGGCAATATTATCCCGATCTAAACTTGACCATAGACTTTAGTCTGATACATATCGGACTCTCAAATGGTTATGTCTCTGCAGCGCCAACACTGTATCCTGAAAAATATAAATCTGCTTTTGAACTGGTTTCCATACAAAAAGATGGACTCGCATTTACAAATAGCGAAAAGCTGTTTAGTGTAAATGCCGAAACAGGCGTTGTTTCCGTGAAAAAGAGCGACAGTTTAAAAGCTGGCAGCTACAAGATAACCATAAAGGCCTTGACAACGACAGGGCTAGAATTTACGGCTAGTCTCACTTTAGCCATGTCTGAAGGATAATCGTACTATCCTGGTTTCATCCCCAAGCAATACCAATGAGTAAAGCGCACTGCAGGAGTGCGCTTTACTCAGTTAATGCCATCAAGTATCACTTTCGGTCTCTATTTTTCCATTTACCGATCATGTGGCTTGTCAGAAAACTGACGAGGGTACCCAGCGCAGCTGTCAACACCGTTTGCAGCAAATCGCCCAGGGAGATACTGGCCCAGATGGAACAGATCGTGCCCCCGAGGGCAGAGATGCGGATATCATTGATTTTCATCAGCATCACTCCTTTCCTTGGGCAACTTGGACAGCTCGGAATTATTTTCAGGTGGCTGCTTTTCCTCTTCCATAACTGTTTCCAAGATACCCAGGCCTACAGCGATATATTTCAAGATGTTACCCGCCTTTCCGGGCCATTTAATGGGAGCCGCAAGAACCACCTGCAGCACCTTTCCTATTTTATTTAAGATTTTTTTCATGATATTTACTTATATAGGATGCTTCAAATCGTCCATCCTATCACCAAAAACAGCTTCGATAAAAATGAAGGGCCAAGAATAGAAAATATAGCTTTCTGACTGTTAAGCTCTATTCCTGCCCCCAATACCCCTTCTTTATTCGAGCAATATAGGAGGACAAAGAATTGCTATCGAATATTTAAATACACTTCATCCCCCATATCCCAAAGACTGTACACCAGAGCCTTAAGTTTTGCCAAGGCCTTGCCGCTGTAATCTCCTCTCCCTTCACCCGTTAGTACCGTTACCGGGGCAATGCATCCCTGCAGCTCTTTTAAAGCATTGTTGGCCGCATGGATCAGAATTGCTTCACGGCCGAGCACCATCGGAATACCGATCTGCTCACCATGCTTGGGGTAACGCCGTTTTTCCAGCTTGTACCGACCTACTGGAATACAGCTGATCCGCGGAATATTATTTCTGTCGGGTAGCTCGATGGTATGACAGATTTCTTCCCCCTGATACGTAATGGTACCATTGGTTCCCTGTGCTCCATATTTACGTTGGAGCAGCAGGGTGTGTTGAACAGCCATATTAGCTAATGGATAGTTTGCCCAGATAGAAACTCGGAGAGGTCTTGACACCATCCTCATGACCGGTAAATACCCAGCCTTCCAGCGTGTCACCCGAGTAGCTGGCAGGTAGCTTGAAACTCAGGCTTGCTTCTTCGCGGGTCGCCGATTCCAGGATACTGAAGAAATTCTTGTTGCTGTTGTACATCAACAGAATAACCGAATCACCAGCGAAAGCGTTAAACTTGTTGAGCTCCGCCTCCCATGTCAACGTGATCTCCTGCGGAAAAGCTTCTGACCATTCGGCACCCATCAGATTGGCCAATGAGCCCTTGGAAATAAGCACCTTCCCATAATCTATTTCCCATGCTGGGTAAGTGCCTTTGATGCCCCCATAGTTCATGAGATATTGCAGCGCCTTGTTGTATCCTGTAGCTTTACCTTGCAATTTGTCCGAATAGCCCAGGTTGAGTAAATCCTTGATGGGCGAAAGAAAAGCTACCGCCGTTGCAAATTTTGTACGCTGTGCGACCTGTCCTTCACTCGCTTTTTTGTTTGTAATCTTGGAGAGCGAGCGGACATAATCCACACCTCGCCAACTGCTTCCTATTACACTTCCCACTTTCCCAGAGTAGGCCCCGTGTATACCTTTTAAGAATCTTGCCATGTTTATACATGTTTGATTAATAAATAATTACGACTGCCATGAGCAGTCTTTGTTTTGCTAGCGAGAGCTAAATTAAGGCGACTTTTTTTTGTAGGCGAACAAGTACAGGGAATGATATTATACGGCAGGCAGTGCTGTCATTGCCTGTCAACTTTAACAAATAGGCAGATGCTCGGCTGTCCTTTGGGTAGTTATGGAATTGCCTTCGGGAGGTATTCGGCACAGATTGTAGACAGCTTCGACACAGCCTCGGCTGCTGTTCGGGTATTGTTCGGGTGCTGCTCGGCTGGGAGTCGAAGCCAAGTCGAAGAGTTGCCGAAGCTCGCCCGAAGGAGCGTCGAACATGTCCCCTAGCTGTATCGGAGCAGAGCCGAAGGACAGCCACAAAGTTCCCGAACCTCTGCCGAACCATACCGACGTGAAAGACCTTGTGTTTGCCGGCTCTCTGAAAATTAAAAAGGAGCCGAAAAGGCCCCTCTTTGACAACTCGCTATATCCGCCCCTTCCGCCTGCTTTCTTCCAGTTGCTGGTGTAAATCCGACAGGTAATAATAGTGCCGCTTGCCCAGCTTCCTCGGCCTGAGCTTTCCTTCACGGACCAGCCGGTAATACTTCGATTCTGAAATACCCAATTTATCGAGCACATGAGCGATATCGAGCATATGATCCAGTTCGTCGGCTGTATCCAATGTTTCAGCCGGAATCTTATTCATTTCTTCCGTTATATGCTTCAATATCGCTCTCAGTAAGGAGGTTATGACCTCCAAAAGGTCACATATGCGATTCAGTAAATTTAACATAACCATGCAATTAGACATGCTGGTCGCCGAAACAAGCCGCTTTGCACAATGGGCATTGTGCAGGGGCTCCATCACCACAGCTTTAAACAATACATCCATTTTAAGCCAGATTAAATTCCTCTTCCAATTTGTTTTCATCTAGCGTATCTATTATTCCCCAAAAATTATTGATGTTGTTGCGTAGTTCACGCGAAGGCGTAACCAGAATTTTGAGTTTTTCCTCCGGCAACAATCTATGTAGTTTCTGTTTTATTTCAGCATTAAGCTCCAACATGGTGGGCCGATTTACGGGCACGCGAAAAAAGAGCATATTAACATACACTTTTGCCCGTATTTTGACCAACCAGGGATTTTCACGCAGCACTTTGGTCGTCACGTCTATCCGACAAAACTTGCCATCATGCAGATAGACATCTGCCGTACGTTGTTCTTTATAGATGATCACCGCGTTTAGGCATTTTATCGTTTTACCGCCTATCGGTTCTTCACCCTCCCATTTGCGCAAGAGATATACCATCAGTGCCAGCCGATCCCGATTGCGTTGCCATAGGCTGAGCAGCACAGCCTGTGATTCTGCTTTTGTCAAAGACGAGAGATCCATCGTTGCTGTCTGGGCGTTATTCCAGGAGAGTTGCCGTGTGCTCTTTTCCAGCAGGTCAGTCGTATTGTCACGGACAGCTAGATTTTCGAGCATTCCGGATCCGATGTTTAACAGAAGTGGTGATGGACGTCTATCGAGACGAGTTTTAGACTCGGGTAAATGAACCGTCAGCAGACCAAGGGATTGCCAATCCAGCAATACCCATTTCGGAAAACGGTACACAAAAAGTATATATGCGATCACTATCGGAAAGAAAAACAAAAAATCGGTTGTCAGATACCATCTCGAAAGCACGATTAATCCCGGCCTATCCGGTAGCAATACTTCGAGTACAACTCCATGAAGAGCCAGTACAACGCAAATTGAGCACAGCAGATAAATCATAAAATTAAGCTTACCGTTCCTACCAAACCGTTTCCGAAGGGCCAGAACTGTATGCATATAGCTGATCAGCAAGGCGTAGACTAGCAGCAGCAAAACCGTACCTATCCATACAGCCATAAAGCGTTTGTTATGGACACGTTCAACCACTTTACTACCAGCAGAACCCAGATTTATGATCAAAGCAATGATAAAGCAAAAGAAAATGTAAAGCGGATAATAGAATATTCGGATCCATCGGACGCTCACAATTTTTA
>NZ_DKSP01000211.1:0-4139 GCF_002472745.1 Sphingobacterium sp. UBA7253
TTCACTAATTCGCGGTCGATAAGAGATAAAATCTGACTAAAAACCTTTAACTTTATCCTGGCGGTGGGTTATAATTTTGCAATTTAAATATAGCAACTTTGCTATATCCAAACACCGCCACTTTTTAAACGTTTAGGACGCAAGTGATCTGTAAATAATAAAATCTAAAGACTCTATGGATATGAATTTTGAACTTTTGCTTTCTGCTAAATTGGTACTCGCTCTCGTTTTAGGAAGCATCGTCGGTATAGAACGGGAAAAAGAACAGCAGAATATGGGTATAAGGACATTTGCCTGTATCTGTGTTGCCTCTTGTCTCTTTGTATCTGTTGCAGCCCACTTGACTGAAGACAGGTCTGCAACGGCAAGAATGCTGGCGGCGATTGCAACTGGCCTAGGATTTATAGGAGCCGGTATAGGATTTCGTACTGAGAAAAGTATGCCAATAGGACTGACCACAGCAGCCGGCCTCTGGACAATTGCTGCGGTTGGAATAGCTATCGCACTCAACATGTTTGTTCTTGCAATTTCTGCAACAGTTATTACCCTATTGATTTTCGTAATAAATCAATTTGAGTGGTACAAGCGATTTCTGAGAAAATTATCCGACAATAAAAATAGCGGCCATGAAACAGAATAATAATCAGTTCGATCTGCATTTTCAAAAACTCGCAGATTTGTTTGAAGGGGCGAAGAAAGAGAACAATCCCGGGCGGTATCTTTTTGAGAATGGATTAAGAACACCTTTGTTCCAATTGGAGGCATTGGCCAGGATATATAGTGTTACTGGTCCAAGAACAAAACAGTTTAGAAGAATGCGGGACAAATTTAAACAATTGGAGGACATGCTTGGGAGCATAGACTATTTTACCACTTTTGCTAAATTGTATACCAAAGACAAATGCATTCCAGAAGATGTGGGGATTTATTTTGATGCACAATTAGAAAAAGTCGTGAGGAAACTTAATAAATTACTCAAACGTAAAAACTGGTTGAATGGTAAACAATTAAAAAAAATCATCAGTGACATTGACAAAACCCAATGGAAGGCAAAAGACGAGCAGCACAGACGTCTTGTTAAATTCTATCGTTCAGAAATAGAAAAGATAATGGATTTTTCCCAGAATGGAAAATATGTTTTCAGAAACGTGGAGTCAGATATTCATGAGTTTCGTCGGAAATTACGCTGGTTAAGTATTTATGCACAATCATTACAGGGATGTGTCGAACTAGTAGATATTGAACATGAAAAGTCGGAGTTGAGAAACTACCTTACTGATACTATACTTGAGTCACCCTTTAATCGACTCCCACCTGTTGAAGAAAAGCAGACCCATCCTCTGGCGCTATCCAAGTTTGGTTTTTACGCAGTTAGCTGGATGATCGAACAGTTGGGAATACTGAAGGATCATGGACTCAGCTTACTTGCCCTGGCGGACGCTTTGAAAGAAACAGAGAAAATCAAAAAACAAAGTGATGCAATAATTAGGGCTGAGAAATATTTGGAGAAATCAATTCCTTCAATAGATGTTGTACTAAGTGAAGCAAATAAGGTCTCGAAACAATTCTTTATGGATAAAATATTAAAAAACCTTTTAAAATAAATATTATGGATCACAAACATCAATATGACGCGCAAGGCAAGCAGATCTGTTGTACGCAGACGGAAAAGGTCTATTCTAAAGCCGGAGCAAGAGAATTGGTAAAAGAGGAACATTACAAAAATGACGGACACGATCATGGCCATAGTGATGATGACGGTCATGACCACAGTAATGCCACCGGAAGTCCATTTAAAATGTTTCTACCATCTATTCTTTCTCTTTTACTTTTACTTATTGCAATATCATTGGATAACTGGCTGCCTCAGGAATGGTTTAAAGGAACAGTCAGATTTGTTTGGTATCTGGTAGCTTATGGAATCGTAGGCCTTCCGGTAATTCAAGATGCTTTTAAGAGTATAGCCAAGGGAGAGGTCTTCTCAGAATTCTTTTTGATGAGCATTGCAACCATAGGCGCGTTTTTTATCGGGGAATATCCCGAAGGGGTGGCCGTTATGCTTTTTTATGCTGTAGGCGAAGTATTTCAGACGTTGGCGGTTTCAAGAGCACAGCGTAACATAAAAGCCCTGCTGGACCAGCGGCCGGACGAAGTGAGAATTGTTGAGGAGAATCAGACCAGAGTTATTAAAGCCGAGGAGGCACAGATAGGTATGGTTATCCAATTAAAACCTGGGGAGAAACTGGGCCTTGATGGAGAACTGCTCACGGATAGTGCTTCTTTTAATACTGCCGCACTGACAGGTGAAAGTAAACCGGATACCAAAAACAAGGGGGAATCGGTGCTTGCCGGCATGATCAACCTAAATACCGTTGCTCAGGTTAAGGTGACTACCGCTTATACGGACAGCAAGCTAAGTAAGATTTTGGAATTGGTCCAAAATGCAACATCCCAGAAAGCACCTACAGAACTTTTTATAAGGAAGTTTGCCAAAGTCTACACCCCAATCGTTGTTTTTCTTGCAATCGGAATATGTTTGCTACCTTATTTCTTTTTAGAGAACTACGTATTCAATGACTGGCTTTACAGAGCTTTAGTCTTCTTGGTAATTTCATGTCCTTGTGCATTGGTAATTTCTATTCCATTGGGATATTTTGGAGGTATTGGAGCTGCCAGTCGTAATGGTATTTTATTCAAAGGCAGTAATTTCCTTGATACTATGGCTGCCATAAAGAATGTAGTAATGGATAAAACTGGTACAATGACCGAAGGTGTTTTTAAAGTGCAAGAAGTAGTTTTTAATTCCGATTTCGATAAAGCTGAAATTCTAAAACTCGTAAATGCCATCGAAAGTCTTAGCACGCATCCTGTAGCAACGGCCATACACGAATATGTAGGAGATGTTGATAGTTCCATAAAATTGGAAAACACTGAAGAGATTCCCGGTCATGGTTTGAAAGCGCAGATTGACGGAAAAGAATTACTGGTCGGCAATTTTAAACTGATGGACAGATTCAATATTAAATATGATCTAGATCCATTATCAATTGTCTACACAACTATTGCGGTGGCTAAAGACAGTAAATTTGTGGGCTACATTACCATTGCCGATAGCATAAAGGAAGATTCCCAAAAGACTATTGATATGCTTCATAAGCTCAATGTAAAAGCGACGATGTTGAGCGGAGATAAGACAACTGTTGTTAGATTTGTTGCAGATAAGCTGGGGATCGACAAGGCTTTTGGAGATCTCTTGCCTGAAGACAAAGTAAACAAAGTAAAAGAGATGAAGGCAAAAAATGAAACTGTTGCCTTCGTAGGAGACGGGGTAAATGACGCTCCGGTAGTTGCTTTAAGTGATGTGGGAATTGCTATGGGAGGACTTGGAAGCGATGCGACAATTGAGACAGCAGATGTTGTTATTCAGGATGACAAGCCTTCTAAAATCCCGATAGCCATTAATATTGGCAAGAAAACAAAAAAAATTGTTTGGCAGAATATCATACTAGCGTTTGTGGTGAAAGGCATAGTTCTTATTCTTGGGGCTGGAGGTCTTGCTACTATGTGGGAAGCCGTATTTGCTGACGTAGGGGTTTCGCTAATTGCGATATTGAATGCTATAAGGATCCAGCGGATGAAATTTTAAATAAAATTTGAATGTTATTGGAAACAGTATTCTATAAAACATCATGTTTAGTAGGGTCTTAGCTTTTTTATACAATAAAATGATCATCTAGGATGTTTTGTAATAAAGCAAGACATCCTTATTGTTAGCCTTTGAAAGGAATATCCAATTAGACTGTATTTATCAAATTTACGAAGGAATCAAAAATATGTTGGTATTGTTTAGTCTAAGTATCGGTCATGGCTGTCCGACATTCCTGTTTTCCATCTGTAAATCTTGCAGCATCATGTTGGGGTATCTTTATAATTAATGTGTTAGTGAAGTTTTTCTCATAAGTCTAAACGGTCATTAACTTTTGTAGCTTTTTTTGTTCTAACCTGTGTTGAAAGAAAAATAGGTTTTGAGAAATGTTGTATTAGGAAGTTTAGGATTATAAAATTATTGTTGATGCAAATGAGTATCAATTTATGTTTTTATCAAATTTTAATATAGGATTTCACATCTGTCCTAAATA
>NZ_DKSP01000144.1:0-418 GCF_002472745.1 Sphingobacterium sp. UBA7253
CCATCGATAAAATCATGATTGATTTAGACGGTAGCGAAAATAAAGGAAACCTGGGCGCTAATGCTATTTTAGGAGTTTCTTTAGCTGTAGCGAAAGCTGCTGCACAAGAGTCGCGTCAACCATTATACCGTTATATCGGTGGTGTAAATGCGAACACGTTGCCTATCCCTATGATGAATATCATCAATGGTGGTTCACACTCTGATGCACCTATCGCATTTCAGGAATTTATGATCATGCCTGTGGGTGCGCCTTCATTCTCTGAAGCTTTGCGTTGGGGTACTGAGGTTTTCCATACCTTGAAAAAAATCTTACATGACAGAGGTCTTTCAACTGCAGTAGGTGATGAAGGTGGTTTTGCGCCAACTTTTGAAGGTACTGAGGATGCTATCGAAACAGTTTTGAAAGCGATTGAAAT
>NZ_DKSP01000144.1:593-2030 GCF_002472745.1 Sphingobacterium sp. UBA7253
TCTACAAAGACGGTAAATACGATTATACGAAGTTTGAGGGCGATAAAGGTGCTGTACGTTCTAGTGAAGAACAAGCAAGCTATTTGGCTGAATTAACAGCTAAATACCCTATTATTTCTATCGAAGATGGTATGGCTGAAGATGATTGGGCTGGATGGAAAACATTGACTGACAAAATCGGTGACCATGTTCAATTAGTAGGTGATGATCTTTTTGTTACAAATACAAAACGTCTTCAACAAGGAATTGATACTCATACAGCAAATTCAATTTTAGTAAAAGTAAATCAAATCGGTTCATTGACTGAAACGATCAATGCGGTTACTTTAGCTCAAAATTCTGGTTATACTTCTGTGATGTCACACCGTTCGGGCGAAACTGAAGATGCGACTATCGCTGACTTAGCTGTAGCATTGAACTGTGGACAGATCAAAACTGGTTCTGCTTCACGTTCTGACCGTATGGCTAAATACAATCAATTGTTGCGTATCGAAGAAGAATTGGGTGGTAATGCCCGTTTCATCGGTAAAAACTTTAAATACGCTAAAAAATAAGCTAAAGTTTGATTTTTAATAAAAAAAGCCGAAGTATCTTCTACTTCGGCTTTTTTTTGTGGGCAAAATATATTTTTCTATCGGTGCATTACGGACCGGATCTGATAACCTGTCTTAGAATAAGGTATTTCCTGTGTTTTTGTTGGGATAGGTTAGATCCAAGTCGAATGTTGTATTCAGCTTTTTGATAAAATGTGTCGCCAGTAACGGTGATTCTACCTCAATATTCTGATGGATAAAGAAATACAATTTTTGCAATCCATTTTCCCGCCATAGTTTCAAAACATCAATCCATTGATCCAGTCGATCATAGTCTGTTGCATGATTTGCCCCTACATACCGTACGAAAGCAGTCGGCGTGGTCAGGCGCATATGGAGCATATCTCTCCGGCCTGCAGTATCGACCAGTACATTGGTCACATTGGTTTCCTCCAGCAGTGCATAGAGTTCTTTTGTTACTTCGGGTTTGGAAAACCAATCTTTATTTCGGACTTCCAACGCTAGCGGGACTTCTTTTGGCCAGTCATGAAGAAATAGTTTTAAACGGGCCATGTCCTTTGGATTATAATTGTCGTGCATCTGAAGAAAAGCCATTCCCAGTTTTTCATCGAAATGAACAATGGAGTCCGTAAATAATTTTACTTTATCACCCGTATTCAGTAGTCTGCTGAAATGGCTGATGGATTGTGGTATTTTTGGGAAGAACTTGAAGTTAGCAGGTGTTTTCTTTTTCCAGGTCTCTACCTGGTCTATGCCAGGTGAATTGTAGAATGTAGCATTGAGTTCAATGCTGTTAAACTGTGTGGAGTAATAAGCAAGTTCGTCTTTTGTCCCTCTGGGATAAAAGCCTTTTAAATCTTGTTTATTCCATTTTGCACAGCCT
>NZ_DKSP01000144.1:2094-2603 GCF_002472745.1 Sphingobacterium sp. UBA7253
AGTTTTTTCTTAATTTATAATCAAATAATAGATGAGCCAACAACGCCAACAGCGTATAACATGTGCCTACGAAAATAACACCGGGCCATTGGAAGTGTTGCCATGCTTGTGCAGCAAAAAAAGTGCCTGTTGATCCACCAATAAAATAGCTGACCATATATACGGTATTTAGTCGGTTGTTGGCACCGAGGTTTAGCGCATAGAAATCGCTTTGATTCAGGATATGCATCGACTGTAGGCCAAGATCGATGAGAATAACACCAAGGATCAGGCCCCAATAGTAATTGCCGAAGAGGGCGAATAATAACCAGCTGAATAACATCAATAGGATCGCGTACAAGATGATTTTTGCTTTGCCTATATAAATGGTTAGTTTATTAACAAAAGCAGCGGCAAGGGCCCCACAGGCACCGACGAGGCCAAAGGCTCCAGCAGTTGCCGGGCCATCAAAGAAAGGTGGGGCTTCAAGATGGAAAACAAGCGTTGTAAAAAATGCAGAAAAAGCCCCA
>NZ_DKSP01000144.1:2673-5851 GCF_002472745.1 Sphingobacterium sp. UBA7253
ATCCCATGGCTCCACGAAAAGCAGCCAACTGTAATACAGGTTGTTTCCTGGCAAAGTTCCAGACTGATCGCATCAATTCCTTATAAGAACCTTTAAAATTAGGCAGTACCTCTGGTAGCTTCAATGCGATGGTGATGGCTGTAATGACCATAATTGCTGACGCTATCCAATACATTTCGCGCCAGCCAAAGTAGGAGCCGACAAACCCGCTTACAACCCTAGAGAGTAATATACCGATCAGCAGACCCGACATAACCATACCTATCGCTGAAGCCTGCTTTTCTTTGCTCGCAAGTTCGGCTGCCATGGGCACAAAAACCTGTGGAATAACAGACGTGAAACCTATCAGAAAGCTGAATAGCAAGATAGATAGGATAGAAGTGGACATGGCCATGCCTACCAAAGAAAAAATAATGAAAAAGAAATCGATCAAGATCATTTTCTTTCTTTTAAACATATCCCCTAAAGGAACGATCAGTAACAGGCCAAAGGCATATCCGATCTGCGTTAACATGGCCGAATTACTGACCGTAGCCTCGTCAATATGTAGGTCTTTGGCAATCAAGCCCAATAATGGTTGATTGTAATAATTATTGGCGACAACTAAGCCTGTGGCGATGGTCATCAACCACAAGGTTGCTTTGGATATTTCGTCTTTTGAATCTATTGTTTGCGACATGAGCAATTAATGTAATTCATCCCAGAGATCCTGAAATTGCTGTTTCAATGTTGCAACTTCCTGTTCCAATTGTCCAATTCGATCGAGTAAGATCTGGTCATTCGAGGAGCCGCTCACCGGACCACTATTTTCATAGGCCTCCAGATTGATTTCTCCTAATAAATGGATGTAGCGGACTTCTTTATGACCCATTTGTTTAGGTAAGGACTTAAGATAGCCTTCTTGTGCCAATTTTTCCAATTGTTCATTGATTTCGCCCAACGATTCAAATTCATAAAGTCTTCCGGAGTTTGAATTAATTTCGCCGGCGGTCAGCGGTCCTCTGAGTAGCAATAAACAGACAATGGTTAATTCAGAGGGAACCAGTGGAAATTGTATGGCAAAATTGTGTTTGTACTTTGTTACGCGAGATCCACCGCCAACAACTGTCGAGATTAAGCCCTTTTTCTTTAATATATCCAATGTCGCAATAATATCTTCTTCTGTATATTGTACAACCGGTTTGCGGGAAGTCTTTTGATTACAAGCAGCTTGTAAGCTGTTGATTGTCATTGGGTAATATTCTGGAGTTACTTTTGATTTTTCGATTAGTGAGCCTAGTACACGTTGTTCCATGGCAGACAATTGGGGCAAATTAGTTGTTTCCATTTATTTTGAAGAATATAAATTTATGATCGAATACAAGTATGCTGTTATGGCAACATAACATTGGCTTGCTGTTTTGTTTCTTCTCAAAGATGCCCTTTTTCTCATATAACTCCAAAAGATCTTTTTCTTATCTTCGCATGAGTAATAGAAGATTTTAAGGTGCTTAAGATAGCTTTTCGTCAAGAATTTGTCCACCCCGTCAAAGAGGGGCATCGATTTCCGATGCTGAAATACGAGTTGATTCCTTTACAGTTAAAACATGAAGGTCTGGCAGAGGAGTCAAGTTTTTTCAGTCCTGAACTCGCGAGTTTTGAGACATGCTGTTTGGTCCATGATCCAGTGTATGTAAAGCAGTTGTTTGAGCTTACTTTGGATTCCAAGATGGTTCGTAGAATAGGTTTTCCATTAAGTCAAAGCCTTGTTGATCGGGAGCGATATATCCTTGATGGGACGATCCGAAGTGCCAAATATGCACTTGAGTATGGTGTTGCTTTTTCCATTGCAGGGGGGACACATCATGCCGGTTATGATTTTGGTGAAGGCTTCTGTCTGATGAATGATCAAGCGACTGCCGCCGGCTACTTGTTGAAGTATAAATATGCTAGCCGTATCCTCATCATTGACCTGGATGTGCACCAAGGAAATGGTACCGCCCATATTTTTGAGGGGCATAACCAGGTGTTTACCTTTTCAATGCATGGTGAGAAAAACTATCCCTTTGTCAAACAGCGTTCCCATTTGGATATTGGCTTAGCAGATCATATTATGGATATGGAATATCTCACTTTATTGGAAGAAAATTTGGCTGATGTATTTCGGAAATTTGAGCCTGATTTCGTTTTCTACCAGGCTGGGGTCGATATTTTGGAAACAGATAAGCTGGGCAAATTGAACTTAAGCAGCAGTACCTGTCATCGAAGAGATGAATTGGTCTTTCAAATGTGCCATAAACACAATATCCCTGTTCAAGTAAGTATGGGCGGAGGTTATTCTCCTGAAATTAAAGATATTGTCAATGCACATTGTCAGACTTTTAGAATAGCAATAGATATATATAATTTATAAGATAAGAAATATGTTTTTTCACCAAGATGCAACTTTTGAAGCGTTATCTATTCATCGTGTAGGCAATAAAGCGCAAGATGAATTTTATATTTTGTCGGATGCCCCGGTATCTCTTGAAGGAGATGACGTGTTACCTGGACTCCTGATGCAGTATTTTATGAGCCCTTTTGCAAAGGTGAATGAAGTATATCGCTTATATCATCCCAATGGAGAGTTGGAGCTGAATGAGATTTTCTATTTTGCAAGACAGTATTTTAAGGAGCAGCTTCCATTTCATGATTTTTCCCAACAAATTTCAAAACACCTTTATGAGGTATCCGACCATCCTAAAATTAAAGCTGGAGAGGTGTATGTAGTTGCCTTAAAGAATGTACAGATCGAGGGGGAAGAACATGATGCGATTGGTATCTTCAAATCTGAGAATAAAGAGACTTATCTGAAAGTATATCCGGAGCAAGGTGCTTTTATGTTGGAATATGAGCAGGAGGCGATCAATATCAATAAACTGGACAAGGGCTGTATTATTGTTAATGTAGAAGAAGAAGAAGGTTATAAGGTGCTGGTGCTCGATCAGACAAACCGTCAACAGGAGGCTGTATATTGGAAAGACGAGTTTCTGCAGCTTCGCGTGCGTAACGATAATTTCAATCAAACGGGGAATTACCTGAAAGTGTATAAGAACTTTGTTCAGGAAAAATTAGACGAAACGTTTGAATTGGAGAAAGCGGACAAGATTGATCTGATGAACAAATCCATGAATTACTTTAAGGAAAAGGAAACTTTTGT
>NZ_DKSP01000144.1:6036-7467 GCF_002472745.1 Sphingobacterium sp. UBA7253
TAAGGAAAAGGAAACTTTTGTCCAGGAAGAGTTTGAGGAGGAAGTCTTGGGCAACCCGCAGGCGATTGCTTTATTTCAGGACTTTAAAGCAGGTTTTGAAGATGAATTTGACTCTCCATTTCAGGCAAGTTTTGAAATAGCAGATAAAGCGGTAAAAAAAATGGAATCTTCTTACAAGTCTGTTTTAAAGCTGGATAAGAATTTTCATATCTATGTTCATGGTAAACGTGAATATCTTGAGAAAGGTTACGATGAGGATAAAGGCATGAATTATTACAAGGTCTATTTTGAGAACGAAAGCTAATCGTTTTATATCATTATTTGAATGGAAAAGCGCAATAAAATAGCTGTTTTCACGCTGCTGTTACTTCTGATTGGAATTTTTATTTTCTCTCTGATTGAGAAACATAGCCAATGGATTGAGGTGTTTTATGCGCGCGGCTTTTACCGTTTCTATAGCCATGTGCCAAGATTTATTTTTGGTTATGTTCCTTTTAGTTTAGGTGATCTATTTTATGCTATAGTCGTTGGATCGTTACTTTATTCAATTGCTAAATTGATCGGAAATTTATGGAAAGGAAGATGGAAGAATTCCTTTCGTCCGGTTCTACTTATCATAAATTTGTTATTGGGTCTCTATTTTTTCTTTTACCTATCTTGGGGCCTGAACTATTATCGTGAACCAATCAGTACCAATGCCAATTTGCAAGTTGATAGCTTAAAGTTAGCCGATTATCTCGTGGTTTTGAATGGGTTTCTGGATAGTACTAATAACTTGCGGGAGCATGTAGATCCATCCCAATGGGAAGAGCATAAAGAAGCTATTCAAACAGATTTGAGTACATGGGTACAACAGGATACGGCTTTTGCTGAATTCTTGTCAAGGGGTCACATTAGGGCAAAATCACCCATAAATAGCAGGATAGTCTCTTTTTTTGGTGTCTCGGGCTATTTTAATCCATTTACTCATGAAGCACAGGTTAATAAAGCAATGCCAGTCACCTTTTTACCTTTTACTACAGTGCATGAACTTGCACATCAACAGGGAATTGGTTTTGAAGACGAGGCGAATTTTATAGGTTTTGTTCGCTTACAGCAACATCCACAGTCCTTCTACCGATACTCGGCTTATCTACAGACCACGCTTTATATGTTACGTGAACTGCAGGGTATGTATCCTGATTTAGGAAAGGATTACAAGGGAAGATTAAGCGCGAAAGTATTGAAAGACGTGGAAAAAGAAAGGTGTTTTTGGAGTCAATACACGGGTTGGGTCGACGATGTGATGGGATTGTTTTATAATCAATACCTGAAACATAACAATCAACAGGAAGGAATAGCACGGTACGATCGGATGACGCGGTTGGTATTGGCCTATGAGCTTAAAAGAAGAGGATGTAGATAATAATGAACCCATAAAAAAGGCGTATT
>NZ_DKSP01000143.1:0-2914 GCF_002472745.1 Sphingobacterium sp. UBA7253
GAAAATTAAATGTAAATTTATAACGGAAATAAACTGTCGAAGGAAATTGTGCTGGCTGATAGGTTTTATCAAATATTTTCACGGGTTTGCTATGATCATACATAATACATAGCGCCATTTTCATATCCTCAATTTTTTTATAAAGCAATCCCCAACGAATCAGATCTTGTTTACGGACAGACTCACCGCCAAACTCCCAAGCACGTTCATTAATTACTGCATCCAAAAAGTTAGCATCATACGCTTGTATTTTGGAAGACCCGACGCCAAATGCTCTTTCACGAACTTTTTCCAAAGCCTGTCTCGGTGATATTTTGGCCATTTCATGTACTGCATCAGGATTTTCAATCTGACTTTGAGCTTCGGCATACATGAGATAAATATCGGAGTATCGCATTAGTATCCAATTGACTCCAGTAGCGATACGCCCTGTCGCGGTCTTGTGCATAGCAAGATAGGAATTAGACATCCAGTAAATCCTCCATTTACCAAATTTTACATCATTCGGATTATTACTCACCTTCTCTTTATTGTCAGCTCCATAGCCAATCCAGCTAAGCGTCACGTCACGCCTTTTATCTTCTCTGTCGAAGGAATAAAAATAATATGCGGTTGAGGTTACATAACTACCACCGAATCCACGGGAGCCATACTTTGAATTTCCATCCACAGCATAGCCCATCAAGGAGCCAATATCTCCATTGTTACCCATGCCAAATGCTACTTCAAACAAATTTTCATTTGAAGCATTTGGACGATTACCACATACGGAAGACCATATATTCTCAAAATCTGGATCCAAACGATGCGGGTTATCTGCTGATCCGATCAATTCTGCGGCCTGTTCTGCTGCGATACGGTAATATTCTTTCCAGTTTTGAGGGCGACCTACATAATAGCCATTGTTGGAAGGTATTGTCGGATGCTTCTCAGCAGTTGAATTAGGAAATGCTTTACTGTCTCTGAGAGACCAGCCGCCAGCAAATAATGCGACACGTGCCAACAGACCTTTTGCGAAACCTTTGGTTACACGTTCTACTGTACCATACTCACTATTTCCGCCTTTGTATGGAAGATAGGACTGTGCTTCTTCCAAGTCCTTTACCAAATAATGATACACCGTATCCTTATCGGATTTTGGCAAGTACACATTAGACAGGTCGGACTTGGAAGCTTCTTTTTTATACGGAATATCACCCCAATACCGCGCAAGCTCAAAAAATGCGAGCGATTTAAGTGTGAGCGCTTCTCCCAGAAGAGGTTTCATGCTATTTGCTTCACTCGCGAGAATCGGTGAATTGCGGATACCATCGACGACTGCGGTTGCCATTTCTGCAAACTCGAACAAACGTTGCCACCTTGTCGTAGAATTGTTGGCGTGTCCGAAATAATTTCCGGCGCCAAAATCGTCTGTCTGAGAGATATATCCGGTTTCGCTAAATGACCCATTGGATTCCGTATCCGATACTCCTTGCCAGTTGACCGATAATTTCTGCCCATAGATATAGGTATCGGTCATTTTCCCATACAGTCCCATAACCGCAGCTTTAGTCATAGAACTTGTCTTAAATACAGTCTCTCCACTTAGGGAAGAAGGAGAACTGGTTTCAAGATATTTTTTGCATGAACTCATACAGGCCAGTATGACAACAGCAATGATGATTATATTTTTCATGTTCTTGTGTTTAAAATGTAACATTTAATCCAAACAACACCTTTCTCGCTTTCGGATAGGCAGAGTATCCTACCCCGGGAGTCAATGGATTACGTTGTGTGTCAACCTCTGGATCCTGTCCACTATATTTTGTCCAGACATGCAGGTTATAGCCAGCGACATAAATGCGTAAATTCTGCATAAGAAGCCGCTTAGCAATATGTGTCGGCAAGGTGTAGCCTAGTGTCACATTGCTCAGTCTGAGAAAGGAGCCGTCTTCGATGGCCCAATCGGTTAAAATACGACCATTTGCTGCCATAGGATTCCACATCGTCTTTCCTTCATTGAGCGCACGGAAAAGCTCGGGATTGGCATCATTTCCAAACATGATATTGGCACCAGTGGCAGGGTTTATCGTGGTAAAACGTTGTGAAAGCCTCATATCATTACTGATATTCTGATACCGTTTAGAACCTTCATAAGCCATGAAATCTATTTTATCTGCATTATATATGTCGTTGCCGTAAGACCAGTTAAACATACCCGCCAGATCAAAGCTTTTGTACTGCACATTCAACATCAAACCACCTGTGTGTTTTGGTTGTGCTTGGCCAATCACCGCTCTGTCATCCTCCAATGTAATTACCTGACCTTCTCCGCCCAACTTCTCAAGTTTAATATGACCTGGGCCAAAATAATTCCCCCCTCTGGACATTACTTTCGAAGCATCCACCACTCCTTCATTTAATAGCCATCTATTTTGCGTACCATCAAAAGTAAAATCATCAAAAGAATAGAAACCATCTTGTTTAAAACCATACATCAATCCCAGTGGCTGTCCAACAATGGCCCTAAAATCATCGCGTCCAAAATCCAGCCATGGAGAGGCTGGCGTTGTCATTTCATTCAGACCATCAATCAGCTTACGAATCTTATTGCGATTAAAAGCAATGTTAAAGTCTGCTGATAAACGAAAATCTTTTTTTTCCACCAATACTGCAGATGCCGAAAACTCAATTCCCCTATTGGAAGTACTACCTATATTCTGATACTGGTTGGCATACCCCGAGCTCGACGGCAACGGTACCTGAAGGATTAAATCGTTTGTAATATTATTATAAGCATCAACAGTAAGGTTCAACCGGTTTTTAAACAAGGAAAGATCCAAACCTATATTACTGGACACTGTGCTTTCCCATGTTAGATTTTCATTCTTCAGCGTGGTCTTCGTACGTAACGCACTCTGTGGGGTTTCTCCAA
>NZ_DKSP01000143.1:3036-34540 GCF_002472745.1 Sphingobacterium sp. UBA7253
ATACAATTGATTTGCCGCATTAATAAAATCATAGTCCTGCCGCCAATAAGATCCTACGCGCGCGTTACCGACAGAGCCGTGGCTCAAGCGCAATTTGGCGTCAGAAAGCCAAGCTTTGGTACCTGACATGAAAGACTCATCCGAAAATCTCCAGGCAAAAGCCGCACCTGGAAAAAATCCCCATTGATTGCCGGGTGCAAATACATTTTTACCATCTGCCCTACCCGTCAATGTCAGAATATAGCGATCGCTAAAAGTATAGTTAACCCTCGAGAAGAAGGAGGTCGTCCGTGATGGTTCGCGAATGGTGGTGTAGGTAGGCGATGGAATACCATAATTCCACATCGCTAACACGTCGTCGGTTGAGAAATCTTTGGGATAAAATTTAGACTCCAACAGCATATCGTTTTGCTCGCTATTTGTCATCTCCTGCCCCCCAACGATTGTAAAACGATGTTTATTTTCTTGCAGTTTGAAATCGTAAGTCAGCACATTTTGGAATGACCACAGCGCCCCTTTTTGATCTTCTCGCCGCGCTACGGGCTGACCACCGTTAGCGCTGGACTGCCCCGTACCATTTATCCAGATATTATCCGTAAAATTTTTATTGAAACCATAAGAACCTTTGGCATTGAAACTCAATCCTCTGGCGATTTTCCAATTCAGCCCGGCATTAAAAATTAAATTAAAGCGATTTTGATCTTTATACTCATTCACAACATTTACAACGGGGTCGTTGAGTGAGCTCAGCGCTTCAGCTGAAGTAATATCTTCCGCTCCACCAAGGGCTCCTTCGGTCAGCGATGCAAGACTGCGAACGGGCGCATATTTTACAGCTTCCCGCAACTTGCGCCCGTCAGAGATACTGGGACCCGTGATTTTTGTGTTTGACATCCGCGAGTTAAACTCAAAGGAAAGCTTAGGACTAATCTTTTTATTGAGCTTTGCGCTCACATAATCCCGCTGGTAAGCCGAGTTTAACATAATATAATCCTCATTGTCGTGTGTATAGTTTAAGTTATAGGTCAGACTTCCATCTTTGTCACCTCCCGTCATTCCCAAGCTATAGTTTTGCTGCAGCCCCGTATTACCATATAATTTATCCTGCCAATTAAGTCCATCTTTGGACTTATAGATATCCACATCTTCCCAGAGTCCATACATGGAATTAAAACTGTTATTCGCAGCCATAGAAGGATCGAGCTCACGCTGCCAGTATACATACTCATAGGGCGACAGTACCTCAGTAAGGTTGTACACTTTACTTGCAGCCAGATAGGAGTTGAAAGTAATTTTTGGATTTCCGCCTTTCCCAGATTTAGTCGTAATCAAGATAACCCCATTGGCTCCTTCAGAACCGTATATTGCAGTTGAGGCCGCATCTTTCAGTACATCTATATTTTCAATATCTGCCATCGGAATATCGTTGATATTGGCTACACGAAATCCATCGACAATATATAAGGGCGAATTGTCCTGGGTAATGGAACTTCCACCACGGACACGGACTTTTATCTGGGCATCAGGCGAACCTTCCGTTATGGTGACATTGACCCCCGGTAAACGACCGGATATGGCTTGAAGGACAGATACTGTGGGTAGATCTTTCAATTGTTCGGCGTTAATAGAGGCTACTGAACCTGTCAGATCTTTCCGTTTTGTAGTACCATAGCCGATGGCTACAACTTCATCCATCATTAACGTATTATCTGCAAGAACAACATCTATTTTCATACGTCCATTGACCTGAACTTCTTGGCTTTTTTTTCCAACAAAAACAAATACAAGAACAGCATTTTCGGGAACATCCTTAAATGCATAACTTCCCGACTGATCAGTTGATGTCACCATACTGCTTGATTTTATTCGCACAGTTACCCCTGTTATCGGAACTCCTTTTTCATCCAACACCTTGCCTACGATAGCAATAGACCTTTGAGATATCCATCGAACCTGCTTACGGGGGCTATCCAAAAGCACTGTCATGGTCGCATAACTATCGTTTGCCTGAATGGTAGTTGAAATGAACACCAGCAAGAAGCCAATATTCACCCGGCTCCGCCAATTGTAATAAGGTACATCCCTAACACCATCTGAATGCAACAAATTTTTACGCAGCTGCGTAGAACGAAACAAAGAAAACTTTATTCCGTCAAATGGTTTCAATTTGTTATTTCTCATAAGATTTGATTTATAATTGCTTGGCTATATCGCTCGATTTATGCGAAATCACTTCCATACTTGGGGTTTAGTGCAGATAAATTTGCGAGGATTCCATTGATCATTCCCCACAATAACCGTATCATAAGTATAACTAGCAGCTTCCGCATCAGTTAGTATTGCTTTTGACACACCCATCTCATTATTGCTGTTTTTAAATCGTGTCTTACGATTGTCGGTGCCTATCGCATTTCCTGACACATCTATACTTTTGTAATCGGCAAATATTTTGGGAATCCCCCCCATATCTGTCCATCCTTCTTTGGCCACCGGGATATTCATTCGTGTGTAAAGAAAAACAGCTTTAGGCTGATCGTGCCATGGACGTCCTAATTTTACTTTTCCATCTGCGGCAGCGGTATTTCCATCGATTGTACAATATTTAAACACGTAACCCCATTTAGTTTCCTCCTTATGGCTCGGAGCCACAATCACCGATCCGCTGCGAACATTATACAAGGTGCAATGCTCAACATATGCATTACCGCCCCCATAAAAATAATCTACAGCCCCTTCTATCCAGCAATTGTATACATATAGCCGATCATTGGGCTTGCGTGTACTAGTCATCCAGGTATCTTGAAAAGATCGGAATATGCAACCACTAAATGCTACCCTATCCGCTTGGATACGTATTGCCAAAGCCTGTGGGCCGCTTTGCCGTTCAAGTCCCCAATCATTTATAAAACTGATATTTTCGGCATAAAAATCATCCCCATAGATTGACACCACTGCCCCGGGATAGCGATAAACCGCTGCTTTGGGATTGTGAACGGAAAATTCCCAAGCTGCAGTGTCTGTTTGATACCATTTAGAATCCGGCTTAGGTAAAGACTGTACGTTTAACTTAAAATGAACACGTGTTTGCTGCTTATCTTGACCAATTAAATGGATGAATCTTTTTTCTATGGGTACCGTGATTACTTCATTATAGTCTCCATTTTTCACATAAATACGGTAAGGTTCACCGCAATGTTTTGGCGCACTATCAATTGCCTTTTGTATAGTTTTATAATCACCGGTACCATCGGCTGACACGACCACATTGTGACCTCCATCTAGTGCTATCGTTTTAATTATGCTGGCACAGCAAAAAAAGGGACTACAAAATTGAACATAGGTCAATAGAATAGATACAAGAATTTGTCTAATCATTAGAAGTCTATAATTGGTTCGTTTAACATTAAGTTTGCAAGACTGTCGTCAGCAATAATCAAAGCTAATGGAGCACAACAAATTAAAGGTTCAATAATTGACAAAAAAGGTTTAATTTTTATAAAAAACTAATTATAAGTGATTTATATTTAAAAATTATGATAAAAATGATTTATTTTTATTTCGCATAGTATATTCTTTTGGAGAGATCCCGAACATTTCCTTGAAACTAGTACTGAAATATTTGGGATTATTAAATCCTACGCGATAAGCTACATCGGATACGTTTTCCAGCCCCGCATCAAAATATAATTTAGCCTTTTTCAGGCGCAACTCCCGAACGAATTCAACTGGAGCTATATTTGTCAGGCTCTTAAATTTTTTGTAAAAGGTATTGCGGGCCAAATTCAGCTGTTCGGCAATCAAATCAATATTAAAGTCAGATTGGTTCATATGCTGTTCCACCACCTCAACTACCGTATCCAAGAATTTCTTATCCTTGTCGTCAATTTGAACTTCTGATACCTGAATTACAGGAGCATTCCGCTCAGTAACCTGTTTAAAATAGGATCTTCTTTTTTGAAGTAAATTATGAATAGCTGTTAATAGAAAAGCAGGTTCGAATGGCTTTGTGATATAATAATCAGCGCCATAATGCAATCCTTCAATTTGCGTTTCAACAGCGTGTTTAGCACTCAACAACACAAAAGGAATATGGCAAACCCGCGCATCCCGCCGAACTTCTTTCAACATTTCAATACCATCCATTACTGGCATCATCAGATCGCTTAATATAAAATCAGGCATCATGGAGTGAATCTTTTCCAACCCTTCTTTACCGTTTGTAGCTATTTCAACGTGATAATGAGCGTCTAATTGCCCCTTTAAAAATATTCGTAAATCCGCATTGTCTTCAACTAACAATAAAGTTTCATTTTTGTCTGTATCGAAAGATACCATGCTATGCTTATTGGGATCGGAATACGGAGGAAGGTCAAAAGAATTAAAATTACGGAATTCTTGAACATTTTGCGGTACATTTGCATTATTGTGAATTGGAATTTCAACGCTAACATGGAGTCCTTGGGTTTCCCTGTTTTTTGCATAAATGTTTCCGTCGTGTAATAATGTAAATTCTTTTGAAAGCGCTAAACCTACTCCCGTACCTTTTCTTTTATGCACTTTAGGGTTATTTTCTGTGTAAAATAATTCAAAAATATAAGGCATTGTTGCACTTGGAACTCCAGGTCCCTCATCAATGATATGGATATACATTTTCTCTTGCTCTAGGTTTAACTGGATTTCCACGCTACTTCCTTCGGGTGCATAATTGAGTGCATTTGACAACAAGTTGAAAAGGATTATCTCAATTTTCGTCTGATCTAGTTGAACAATCAGTTCTTTAAAAGCTGTAACAAATTTAAGATTCACCTGTTTTGCTTCGGCAGATGCAATAAACGCGAACAATACGTCAGAGATCAATACCACGATGTCGAATTGCGTAAGATGCAATTGATGCTTACTTTCCTGTACCTTTCGCAAGTCTAACAATTGATTGACAAAAAGCTCCATTCGCGCAGCATTCCGATGAATAATATCCATATATACCTGTTTTTTTGAATCGGTCTCTTCACGTATCAATTTCTTGACCGGGCTTATAATAAGTGTCAATGGTGTCCGCAATTCATGCGAAATATTAGTCAAAAACTCCATTTTAAGTGCACCAAGATGCTGTTCGAGAAGTACTTTCTGTTTTAAATGTATCATTTGCAGACATATTTTAAAAACTGCATAGGAAATCCCGAGAATCAAAAAACCGTAGACTATATATGCCATATGTGTCTTCCACCATGGTGGATTAATCATAAATTCAACCTTTCTATAAGGGATTCCTTCATAAAGATCATCTTCCCCCCTTATCTCAAGGGTGTAATCGCCGGGATTTAAATTGGTGTAGGTAATGCGTGTAATCTGGTTATTAAGATGCCAGCTAGTATCAATCTGTCTTATACGATATTGAAAATTAGGGTGCATATAACGCGGATCCGAAACTGTTACATCAAAAGATAGGTTATTTTGATTATGGTTTAATATAAGCCGATCAGTATATTGTACTCCGACTTGTTGTCCTTTTTTTTGGGTATTAATTACAAATTCCTTATTATTAATCAAGAGTCCAGTCAATAGAAGCTTCGGTTTGCTATATTTCTGTTGAAAGGCTTTGGTGTCGAGACAAAGTACTCCTTTTGTTGTACCAAAAAAAATCACTCCTTGCTTCCTCTGTACTACCGTCTTTTCTGAAAATCGCATATTACCAAAACCGTCACTTGCATTAAAATTTACGAACCTCTTTTTTTGACGATCAAACTTCGACAATCCACCTTCTGTTGCTAACCAAAGGTTATGTTCTTCATCTGAGATACAACTTAAAACATAATCATTAAAAAGTCCTTCGTTGGCGGTATAATGTTCAAATCGAAGAGCATTAAAAGGATCGCCACTGCATTTTGTCAATCCCCCCCCTGACGTACATATCCACATGGTTCCATAATGATCTTTGTACAGATATTGCACATCATTATCGCCAATATGATCTCCATCATAATACACAAAATAAAAATTATCCTTTTTATTGATTGGATTAACAACTAGAACACCATGGGTTGTCGCTACCCAAACCATTCCCTTATCATCGAGAGTTAATTGCCGAACTCTGTTAAATACATCTTTCCGCAAACCAGATTTATGCAATGCTATTTGTTCAAATTTCGTTACTCCATTAATTTCAGTAGCTCGAAGTAAACCCGCTCCATAAGTTCCTATCCAAATAGCCCCCTGTTTATCCTGCAATAACGAATAAACTTGGTTGCTAATTAATTTTTTGTTTATCGTATTAAATTGTTCAAGTCTATATGAAGTTCGCTCCTTATTTTGTGGTACAGCCTTTAACAGCCCATGCTTCTTAGTACCCATCCACATTGTTCCTTTACGATCCTCCAATAGACTATAGACGGACGAAAGTGCTTCTGAATCCACGCCACTGAAAGAAATTGGCAAAATTTTCCCCTGATCAAAAACTGATATGCGTCCCAATTTTTTGCCAACCCAAAACCTTCCCAACTGATCAAATAGAAGGCTACGAACTTCAGGGTCCGTTGCTTTCACCTCTTCGTTACCAAAAGGTTGGAATGACACCCCTTTATTGTAAAAGACTATCCGTGCCATTCCCTCCCCCTCTACGGCAAACCAAATTACACCAGCAGGGTCATATAGAATATCATGGACAAAGCGTGGAAAGTCTATCTGTTGACCATTGATTGATTTGAAAGAAAAGCTGAGCTGGGCATTCTGTTCATCAAAAAAACCGAATCCGCCCCCTCGCATACTGATCCAGACTCTTTGCGATGCATCCTCAAAACATTTAAAACTCACGGTTGAACTCTTTTTAAAGAAAGGAGAACTAAAATAGTTGCTTTTAAGATCGTTCAAATTCAGCAGGACCACGCCATTTCCTTCTGGTTCAAGCCACAATCGTCGCTTACTATCTTCATAAATTCCAGTAAGGCTAGTTCGAAATTGATATAGTTTCTGTATTGTATGCCTTACGACATCAAATGCAATAAGTTCACCCAAGGAGGTCGACAGGAAAAGCTGCTTTTGATCGCGTGACATACGCATTTCATTGATTCGTCCTTTTGTTACCGATAACTTCTGCAATTTTTGTCCTTGTTTATTATACACCAAAAGGTTGTTTTTTTCGGTAGAAAAAAACATGAAATCAGAAGATTCAGCAATCTTAAAGATACCATTTGAAGCCAATTCAAAAGATTGAATAACATGTGGCTTATTCCCTTTTTTTGAAGATAATTGAAGCAAATGAAGACCATCTTTTGTCCCAATCCATACCTGTCCTTCGACATTCCTATGGAAGAAAGTCAATTGATTTGACGATAGATGATTATCTACAGCTTTATTGTCTGAGCTAAAGATTGAATAGTCAGAATTTCCACTTTTCGTATCTATACAAAATAAACCATCGTCTGTGCTGCCTACCCATATAGATTGTGCATCAATTGCTAAAATTTTGTTAAACTGTACTGATTTTTTTTGTGTAGCTTCCACCTTTTCCGATATCGAGCAAAACTCTTCGGTAGCCTTGTCAAAACGATAAAGTTTCATATCATAAGTAAGAAACCAGATGTCGTTTTTATTACCATCGATCATCTGAATAACTCGACGACTTGCGACATCATACTTCTTGGATTCTGTAGAATTATAGGTTTTGAAATGCTGACCATCGTACCGGTTAATTCCGTTCCATGTGCTAATCCAGATAAAACCATCCTTATCCTTCAATAGTCCTGTCAGATTACCATGAGAAAGACCTTTATCTCCGCCAAAATGATCCAATCTAAAACTTTCCTGACCTAGAACGGTGGGTATATAAGCGAATACTACCGCTAATAAAAATATCCACGAACTACTAAATTTTATCATAATGAAGATTAGATTTATCCCTCTCTTTTTGAAAATTTGGTTACTACCTAAAAGTAGCTTTTTATTCACGTATTACTTTATATTTTCTACGCAAACGATCTCAAAAATATGATATGCAGATATTGCCCAATCTAAGTATATATGGCAACCTAATAGTAATAAGATCCATATTGGACCGATTTATCTTATTCTTATGGATTGAATTATTTTTAAGCTCCTGAAAAATTGATTTTAAAAGTGTATGCCGTTGCTGTGCCATTAGCACCTGACAAAAAAAATTAAACAATAATATTACAAATAAACTTTTAATCAAACACAAACTTCTCTTATGCTTACAATTGGTTATTTCAAGCAACAAGATAAGAAATTATTTACGGTAGCAAAACTTCTAACCAAGTCTGGCGATCTACACGTTCTTTTATAACAAAAAAGACTATCCTAGGATAGTCTTTTTTGTTATAAACTCTTCTGTAGTAACTTATGCTGCGAAGCCGTAAAAATATTCCGGAAGATTATATTGATTTCATGATCAATGGCGGCCCCCGAGATTCCGGTATGCGGATAGAGTCTTATTGTATTTGTAAAGATACATTCCACAAAATCTCGACTTTGTATCCCTATCTGTTCATAAATTGCTGCATTATCATTGCCATCATGAAGATTTACCCAAGAAAGAACGGCCAAATTCATTATTGCTTCCCTCCGATTAACATAATCTTGCTGAAAGTCATCGAGTACCCTAAACGCTTCTTTACTTTCAGTCTTCTCCCATTTGGATTGATTGCTTTTTAACACAAATAGTTTTTCTATTAAATCCAAAAAGCGCTTATACATTCCCGTAAAGTTGGCCAGTAAAGTCAATTCCGCAAAAGGCATAAAGGGATATTGATACAACAGCTCGCTACGTGTACTTTTTGCCGCATCAATATCAAAAGACTGCCTACCATCAACGAGTATGTCTTCCAGCGAAAAGGAATGCGAAGCCGTAGCCTCCAATCCAAATGTATCCCAGTCGTAATGCACCAGTACATGGTCACGATCCACAAAAAATGATTTTATCAGTGGTTCACCTTTTTCGTCCAACACGGGTTTTCCTGCCTCCTGAATTGCAGCATTTAAGGTAAAATGGGTTAAATGAGGAGCTCCGGTTGCATATCTCCAAAAACCGCGGAGCCGATAATGTTCACCTTCACGTGTAGCTGTACCTGATACCTGCCCACTGCCGCCAAAACAAACCCGATCCGTTTTGAAAATCTGATCTCCTAAAACCGGATCAATAAAACCGACAAAGAGATTTGCTCCTGAGCATAACGTTACTGTCCAAGCTAATCCCCCATCCCAATAAGCCAGGTCAGCCAATAAATTGAGCCCTTCAGGTAGACTTAACCCCAATCCACCCAATGCAGGTGGAACCCAAATCTTAAACCATTTCCGACGAAAAATCAGTTCGAGCTGTCCATCCGACAATGTTTTCTGATGGATTCCCTTAGCCTGATTATCTTTCAGAATAGCAATATCTTCGCTATTGAGTTGCATATCTTTCTTCACTTATTATTCTCCTCCAATTAAAATATCCACTAAATGCCATAACAAATAAAAACAAGGTCAAGCCCGAATAAAGAAATAACCCTTTATGGATCAGTAAAGGAATTGCCATCAGATTACTGATATTCAACAATATCCAATTTTCTATCTTCCGTTTTGCCAATAACCACATCCCTGCCCAAGCTGTGCAGGAAACTGCAGAGTCCCAAAGCGGTACATCAGAATCCGTTAAATGGACCAATCCGAAATAAAACAACAGAAAACCGAGAGCGCAGATTCCCCCTACTATCCACCATTCTTTCGGCTCACAATGCGTTATGGGAGCAGCAACATCGCTACTATATTTCCAATAGATCCAGCCATAGATGCTCATGATCAAATAATAGAGATGTAGTAATATTTCTGCATATAGTTTCGCATGGAATAATACGTAAACAGAAATTAAGATACCAATAATCCCAAAAATGTAATTGATCGATTTATTTTGCCGGGAAAACCAAACCTGTAAAATACCAAAGGATACCCCTAGCCATTCCGCGATGGTGGCCTGTTGAATCTGTTTTATAAAAGCTTCGAAAATTGTTTCAGAAGTCATCGCCTTGTTTATTATTTCGTGTAATTCATAATAAACCTATGGGAGAAAAACGGACGTTTTTATTGAAATTAAATCCCTACGCCAGCATTACCTGGATCAGGTATATAAAAGCGATTGTACAAGGAGGTACAATCGCTTTTATTGGGTATAATCTCAGCCGAGAATGACCATGGTCATTCCAAGCACCCCATAAGTATATTTTCTGTCGAATTGATTATTCTATATCAATCAATTTCAACGCTTTGTGCGTACGCGTACGCGTTTCTTTACATAGTTGCGCATCATCGTTCAATGATTTCCCGTGTGAAGGAATCATTTCACGTAGTTTTTTACGGTATTCATCTGATTTCGCACGTTCAGGGAAACATCTCTTCAACAGGCTGATCATGATAGCAACTGACGTCGAAGCTCCAGGAGAAGCTCCTAATAGCGCAGCAATAGAACCATCTGCACTAGAAACGACCTCTGTACCAAATTCTAAAATTCCACCTTTCTTCTCATCTTTCTTGATGACCTGAACACGTTGTCCTGCTTTCTCGATAACCCAATCCTCCAATTTAGCTGTAGGCATAAATTGTTTTAAAGACTCTAGTTTATCTTTTGGTGACTTCATGACTTCAGTAATAAGATACTTCGTCAAAGGTAAGTTGTCAAGTCCGGCTGATAACATCGGGCGGATATTGGACAATTTGATAGAAGCAGGTAAATCGAAGTAAGACCCTTGTTTTAAGAATTTAGTTGAGAAACCTGCATATGGTCCAAACAATAACGCTTGTTTGCCATCAATATAACGTGTATCTAAGTGCGGTACAGACATTGGAGGAGCTCCAACAGAAGCTTTTCCATACACTTTCGCATGATGTGTATTAATGATCTCTTCATTTACACAACGTAGCCATTGGCCCCCTACAGGAAATCCGCCATAGCCTTTTGCTTCGGGTATTCCAGATTTTTCCAACAACAACAACGAGTGGCCACCGGCCCCAATAAATACAAACTTTGCTTTTATTTCTCTCTTTGTTCCTGTCTTTAAATCTTTGACCTCCACTTCCCAACGGCCATCGTCTTCACGTTCGATGTCGATTACTTCATGGTTTAAGGAGATCGAAATATTTTCTTTATTTTCAAGATTAGCGATCAAATCACGTGTCAACGACCCAAAATTAACATCAGTGCCCAGATCCATTTTTGTCGCAGCGATTTTTTCATCGGCCTCGCGTCCTTCCATCATCAATGGAATCCACGATTTCAACAATGCCGTATCTTCGGTATACTCCATCCCTTTGAACAAGTTTTGGGTCGTCAATGTTTCCCATCTTGTCTTTAGGAATTTAGCATCTTTTTCACCAAAAACCGCACTCATGTGTGGAATACTACGGATAAAATTTTCAGGTTGGGCAATAATGCCTTTATCAACGAGGTAGGACCAAAATTGCTTAGACACTTCAAATTGCTCTGCAATTTTAACTGCTTTATCAATCTTTACAGAACCATCTTTCTGTTCGGGGGTATAATTTAACTCGCATAAGGCAGAGTGACCCGTGCCAGCATTATTCCAAGCGTCAGAACTTTCAGCAGCCACAACATCCAAACGCTCAAGAATTTCAATATTAACGTCTGGGCTTAATTCATTGATTAGAGTACCCAAAGTAGCACTCATAATACCGGCGCCGATCAGAACAACGTCAACTTCTTTATTTGATTTTTTGCTCATGTTTTTGTGATTGATGCAAATTTAATATAGTTTTTGGTAAACGTCCAAGTCTTTTGTCAAAAAACTGTACTTTTTAGAACCACTTATTCAAAAATACCATTGATTTATTAAAATAATCCTAAGTGAGCGATCGCTTACCGTAAAATTCTAAAATTGTTTCCTGAAAACACGCTTCCACTCCAACGTAAACACAAGGTCAACACACAATGTTTTTCTATTTTAAACCGTTATTTATCGAAAGATTTTGTGTTATAATATAGTTTTAACATTTTTGCAGAACATCGAAAGGCAATAGTGTACACAATAGCTAAAAAACAAGATCATTTATTCGCTAATACGACGGCATCGAAAAAACACAAGCACTGGGGCATAACCAAGATAAACCAAATGGAAACGAGTTCATGTTTCGTATTGAATTCCAGTAACAGACGGGCTGTGAGAGAAAGACAGCGCGTGGAAAATGGACATAAATGCCTAAGTGTGAATAATTGAAGAACAAATAACTTATACAGATGAAAATACTCGAAGGAAAAATTGCTTTAGTAACAGGAGCATCAAAAGGAATCGGAAGAAAAATTGCAGAAGTGTTTGCACAACATGGTGCTAACGTCGCTTTTACATATCTTTCTTCTGTCGAAAAAGGACAGGCGCTAGAACAGGAGCTTCAGGCTTTCGGCACCAAAGTGATTGGTTATCGCTCTGATGCTTCAAAATTCGAAGAAGCAGAACAATTAATCAACGCGATCGTTGCCGATTTTGGGGGATTAGATATCGTTGTAAATAATGCCGGTATCACAAAAGACGGCTTGTTAATGCGTATGACCGAAGAGAATTGGGATGATGTATTAAATGTCAACTTAAAATCTGTCTTTAACGTTACAAAAGCTGCTTCGAAAATTATGATGAAAAACCGTAAAGGTTCATTTATCAATATGTCTTCAGTTGTTGGAGTTCAAGGAAATGCCGGTCAGGCAAATTATGCCGCATCAAAAGCTGGTATTATCGGGTTCACAAAATCTATCGCTAAAGAATTAGGCTCTCGTAATATCCGTGCAAACGTAGTTGCTCCAGGTTTTATACGTACCGAAATGACTGATGTACTGGATCCTAAAGTTGTGGCTGGATGGGAAGCCGGGATTCCATTGAAACGTGCTGGCGAACCAGAAGACGTTGCCAATGCATGTCTTTATTTAGCATCTGATTTATCAGCATACGTAACCGGACAGGTTCTTCCTGTTGATGGTGGTATGTTATAAAATAAACAGGCTTAGGTTGAGTTAAGAAAACTTGACCTAAGCCTGTTCTCTAGTTATATTTCACGGCCTATCCTGATCTATTTCTACGAAACACCTATGCACGCCACAATTAACGGTTTTCTTTTCCAAATTTTAGTTAATTTTGTCCATCAAATTTTTAAATGCTATGACGAACTGGAAGGATTTTTTTGACATTAAAACCGAGGATGATTTTAATCAGCATTGTTTAGATACCTACCAATTCCAAAGCCAGCATTGCAAAATTTATCGTGACTATATCAGGCTCCTTGGGCGAGAAAAAGACCTGATTCAGCACTATACCGATATTCCTTTCATGCCCATCGAATTTTTTAAGACCCAACAGGTTATTGCTGAAGGGATGGAGGCTGAAATCGTATTCTCGAGTTCGGGTACAACAGGTATGGTCACCTCAAAACATCTGGTCGCTGACCGGAGCATATATGAGCGAACTTTTCGGAAGATTTTCGAAAGTTTTTATGGTCCGCTCGGCAACATCGCCGTCCTTGCATTGCTCCCATCCTACCTAGAGCGAAGTGGTTCGTCGCTGATCTATATGATTGATGATCTCATGAAGCAAAGTGAGCAACCGGAAAGCAATTATTTTCTCTATAACCACCAAGAGCTTTTCGATACACTTATTAAGCTCAAAAATAAAGGCACAAAGACCATCCTCTTTGGCGTAACGTATGCCCTACTCGACTTCATTGAACAATATGCCTTTGAATTTCCTGAACTGATCATTATGGAAACCGGCGGAATGAAAGGTAAGCGTAAGGAAATGGTGAAACAGGAAATCCATAAACTCCTGGAAGAAGCCTTTTCTGTGCATGGTATCCATTCTGAATATGGCATGACAGAATTACTCTCACAAGGCTACTCTTCAGGTCAGGGAATATTCTATCTTCCCAAATGGATGAAAATCTTGATCCGAGATACCAATGATCCTTTAAGCCTGATTCCGTTGAATAAAACTGGCGGCATCAATGTAATCGACCTCGCCAATCGCTACTCCTGTTCATTTATAGCCACACAAGATTTAGGTAAAGTATATCAGGATGGCTCTTTTGAAATATTGGGACGTTTTGACCAAAGTGATATTCGTGGTTGTAATCTGTTGGTTCAGTAATGATCTGATATGACCAGCGCGGCATTTGCCAAACGGTTTGGTTCCCTCAAAGCAAATTGCCTATACCATAATAAAAAAACACCTGGTCATGATGCACGGCCAGGTGTTTTTTTATTCGAAATACGATTCCTATTTCAGACTCGGATCTTCAAAGGTATTGCCCGATCGCATATCCCCCGAATCATATCCTTTTTTAAACCATTCCATACGTTGCGCAGATGTACCATGCGTAAATGATTCAGGAACAGCATAGCCCTGTGCTTCAGTCTGTAATTTATCGTCACCAACAGCAGCTGCCGCTTTCATCCCGTCCATTATATCATTATAATCAATTTTTATATCGGTTAAATCATTGATGTAATGCGCCCAAACACCTGCATAAAAATCCGCTTGCAGCTCGGTCATAACGGAGATCCTGTTATTTTCACGCTCGCTCAGTTTCCCACGGGCTTGATTGGTCTTCGGCAATAATCCCACCAATTGTTGGATATGATGTCCGACTTCATGCGCAATTACATACGCCATGGCGAACTCTCCCTTTGCACCGAATTTATCCGAAAGTTCTCTACTAAAGCTCAGATCCAGGTAAATCTTTTGATCACCCGGACAATAAAAAGGTCCGTAAGAAGCCTGCCCCATACCACAACCATCCGTTTGTGTTCCCCCATCGTAAAATACGAGTGTTGTAGGGGTATAATTTTTCTGCATCTGCTCTTTAAACAGCTTTGCCCAAACATCCTCGGTACTCTGAAGTACAGTTAATGAAAATTCAGTTAGTCTTTTTTCCTCCGGATTTAACTCACGCGGCTGTCCTGACTGTTCAGTTTGTGCCCCCATATTTTGGGCTTGCTGTAAGAGTTGCATCGGATCTCCACCCATCAAAAATCCAATGACCAAAACAATAATTCCACCAATTCCTCCTAAAGCAATTTTTCCTCCCCCCGACATTCCACGACGGTCCTCAAAATTACCACTTTGCTTGCCTCCTTGCCATTTCATAGTATTCCTATATTACAGTTAATAATCTTTTCTAATGTTGGTTAAACACAAATTCGGTACCAATGTTCTACATGAAGTAAATTTATTTGAAGAAAAAATTTACTTCACTTTACCTCGTAGTCCGCATCATATAAATAAATTTACCAGCAAACAAATGATAGTCATAAGCAAAAACAATGCTTTATAAGAGTAAAAACAGGAATTATTTCCCCAAGCCGTGATATTCGTCATTGCACATCAAAGCAAATTTGGCTAAGTTTGGGCTTTCAAAAAAACTGACATGAAATTAGAAGAACAATTACAAGCGAGAGCTGGCGGAAAATGTGAGCTGACAGGCGAAGATGCCACTTTAATTGCCTACACATTACCTCCGGAAATAACATCAAATTTGGACAATACTTTACTGATTTCAGAAACATTGGTCAATCAGCTCAACAAAACAGAACAATTAAATCCAGACGACTGGAAATTCCTTCCAAATGCAATGTGGGCCGAAAACCCATCGGTGCAAATTGTATGCTGGCGTATGTTAAACCGATTAAAAAATGAAGGCTGGGCGTCGGAAGCACTGGATATCCTCTATCTCGACGATGAAACACTATTGGAAGCTAAGAAAACTGGAGATCATGAAAATGATGGCTATGTTTCTTTTCATGAAGATAGCATCGGGCAACGACTGTTGGAGGGCGATACTGTTGTGCTGACAAAAACGCTTGACGTGAAAGGTTCCTCCTTAAAAGCGACTTTAGGCACCGTGGTTAAGAATATTCGACTAGTAGCAGACAATATCGAACAAATTGAAGGAAAGATTGAAGGTCAAACAATCGTTATATTGACCAAATATCTCCGTAAACAAAATTAAAATAGACTTTTCGACTAAATAATTAAGGCTTAAACTGGGGTTCATTCCTGTTTAAGCCTTAATTATTTAGAGAGATAGCAGTCACTATTGCGGATAATTCCGCACAAATTCAAAACGATAGTTTGAATGTTGTTTGAGACTATCGATCAAATCCGATAACAACCGCTGTCCTTTTTTCGTTTGATACATATTGTCATGTGTCAATAGCACAACATTGTTTTTCGTATAAGAGGTACCTTTACGGAGTAAATTCTTCATTTGGGTATACAACTGATTCACCGATAGGTCCGGTTTCCCTGTAACACCATTTATCTTCCACTCACAGTCCCAACCAATTACTTTGTAACCATTCTGGTGTAGTAACTCGGCAGTCGAAGCCCCACTTTTCAAATCAACCTTTTTACGGTCTCCGATATACCAGATATTTCGTCCCGGCAACCGAACTATTTTATGTGTTAATCCCAGCGATTGCTCAGCAAGTTCAAAATCTTCAAAAGCCGTCTGCGGATTCGAATAGAAAGTACTGTATTTATTGTGCGCATGCCAGTAACTGTGGTTGTAACAATCCACTAAAGGATTATTCTTGTAACGTTCTGTAAAACTGTGTAATTTTTTACTCATTTTATCATGATTGCCAATCAGAAAAGCATTAATTTTGATGCCTTTCGCTGTCGCAATGGAATCAAGGTGCTGGCTTCCATTCAGTGGACCATCGTCAAAAGTGAGATAAATATAACGTGGAGAAACAGTATCAGTCAACAATACGGTCGTATCTTTAGTCCCTTTGTAGTCCACATTTTCTTCCATTTTTGTAATGGTGTCTTTGCGCAGCGAATCCACTTTACTTATCGAATCTTGCACAGCAAGCAAACTATCCTTTTTTGGCGGCATAGAGTCAACAGCTCCCACATTTTGCACCTTATTTGTCCCACTTTGATTGCAGGAGTAAAATCCAAAAATAGATATACTTAACCCTACCCATACAACACCCGAATTAACCAGTTTTCTCATTACAAAAATTAACTTACACATTACAATTATTTCCCATAAACTCAAAATCACCTAAAATAAGCGGATCTCAGTCCCGTGTAGCGCAAAATTAATATATTTTTCATTAATCAAGCTGTTATGTTATTTAATTTATTGTGCATGTACACTAAAAGCTTCATGATTCCGAAAAACCCGGAGCTACGAATGCAAACAGCCTGTTATTTCTGGCCAAAAAAAAGGAACCTATATGTATATAGATTCCTTTTTTATCATGTTATTCAATTACTCGATTAATCTCTATGTCTTCCTCCGTGACCGTTACCACGCCCATGTCCGTTTCCATGCCCATGGCTATTGCCTCGTCCATGCCCATTTCGGCTATCGTATCGACGGCTTTCTCCCCATGAATGTTCGCGCCTTACACTACGTTCGCTGGCAAATGAATACCCACTACCACCGTGGTGGTTGTCACGGATAGATACTTGTCTTCCACGGTAACCGCCATAACGGCTTCTATACCGATCGTGGTGATGCCATGGTGTGCGATCGTTAATAACGACTTTATGAGCCCGATAAAAATCGTAATGTCTGTATCTCCTCGGTAAACTTGCTCTTCTTATCCAGCCGCCATTATCATAATAAACGTAACATCTCGCGGGTACATCGTAATACATATTGTATTCTGGAATATAATAATAGCGGGCATAATCATAACCTGCTGGCCCCCAGCTTGGCTGACTCCCAATATTGACACTGATACTGACTTGCGCTTGTGCAGCTCCCGCTGTAAAAAGGCCTGCAATAATCGCCGCCGCGTAAAACAATTTTTTCATAAGTAGCTCCTCCCTCTAGTTTGTAATTTCTTCTTTACAATACGACAACAAACAGTGTGCAAAAGATTAATGTTCAAATGTTAATTTTTGTTAACGAAGCAATAAGAATCTCATTTTAAACAGGTTAAATATGACTGTAGTTAGCAATAAAACCGCAAACTTTTTAGTAGGATCAGTTGTTCAGATCATACAGACTTTAATGAACTAATCACAATGAGTATATATAATGTAGGAATATTGGTTGGTAGCTTACGAAAGGAATCTTACAACAAAAAAATTGCGCAGTTTATTCTTGAGCAAGAGGAATCTAAATTTGGCTATCGCATAATCGATATCAGCGAGCTTCCCCTATATAATCAGGATTTTGACGACGTAGGAAATCCTCCTCCGAGCTATGTGCGATTTCGGAAAGAGGTCGAGTCCCTGGATGCTGTACTTTTTATTACTGCAGAGTATAATCGTTCTATTCCTGCAGTTTTAAAAAATGCGATTGACGTGGGTTCAAGACCTTATGGAAAAAATAAATGGGATGGTAAACCTGGCGCCATAATTTCTTCATCAACGGGAGTTTACGGTGGCTTTGGCGCCAACCACCATTTACGTCAATCACTGGTCTTCATCAATATCTTAACGATGCAGCAACCCGAAGCTTATCTGGGCAATATAACAACATGTATTGGTCCCAGTGGGACTATTGAATCACAAAAAACCAAAGATTTTCTACGTAGCTTTAAAAATGCCTTTGAGCAATGGGCTGAGCGAATTATACATACAAAAGGGCAGGATTAAATCCCGCCCTTTTGTATGTATAATCAAATTATTCTAGTCCTGTTCATCACTGACGTCATAGTTCCAATGTTGTAATTTTTCCTGCAAGATCCGCGATATCTTATTGAAATAGCGCTTTTGCTTATAGCCCATTACCCATTGTACGCCCTGTACAGCATTGGTACAGAAAATCTCATCCGCCCGTTTCATGATTTCGGGGCTTATCTGTGCCTCAACCACCTCTATACCTTCATCCTGTGCCATGTCCATGACTACCCGGCGCATTACTCCTTCAATACATCCTTCGGATAACGCTGGTGTATAAAGTACCTTTTCATAATAGACAAAGATATTTGAAATCAGGGATTCACATAGATAACCTTCCTGATTTAGAATCAATACATCATCAAAAGCCATTTTCTTTTTATAGATGCCAGCCAACACGTAAATCTGCGCATTTAAAGATTTAATCTTTGAAAGGTCGCTATACGGTTTTTTGAATTCATTGTAAAGTCCTACAATCAAACCAACCTTCTTATCGCGAAGATTAGGTTCTATGCGCTGCACCTGCAAAACAAAACCAGGTTTATTACTCGTTGGACTATACAATCCGCCTCCAGATCTAAACACGATCAATCGGATACGAACCTGCTGCCCCAACATATTGTTTTTACGGATTAATTCTTCGGATCTCGAACGAATAAAAAATTCATCGAATAGATTCGCATCATCCAAATGAATCAACTCCATTCCTTTCTGTAAACGCTCTACATGAAAATTTAGAAAGCGGATATCACCATCCTTATACAGCATCGTTTCGAATAATCCATCCCCATAACGGAAACCTCTATTCTCAATGCTAAATATTTCCTGATCTTCCGGCACTACACTGCCATTGAAATTGATATAGTTTGTTGGCATCTTAATTTTGTTCTAAATTTTAATCATTTTCTATAGCCATTGAATTTGCCGCATATCCGCGCCACTTTTCTAAAGCTAAACGAAAATCTTCTGGAAATGGTACCTCAAAATACATATTTTCTTTTGTAGAAGGATGGATAAATCCCAATACTTGCGCATGAAGGGCTTGTCGTGGCAGTAATGAAAAACAATTATCCACAAATTGCTTGTACTTTGAAAATACGGTACCTTTTAAAATCTTATCTCCACCATACATTGCATCATTAAATAACGGATGACCAATAGATTGCATATGCGTACGAATTTGGTGTGTACGCCCTGTTTCTAACTGACATTCAATTAAAGTAACATAGCCCAGTCGCTCCAAAACGCTGTAATGTGTCACTGACCAACGCCCTTTATCTTCGCTATCATACATGGCCATGATGCGTCTGTCTTTTAGATGACGTCCAATATAACCTGTAATTGTTCCGTCCTCTTTTAAATCACCCCAAACTAATGCAATATATTTACGGGTAATGCTGTGATCGAAAAACTGTTTTGCCAAAAAGGCCATTGATTTTTCATTTTTAGCAATAACCAATAGTCCGGAAGTGTCTTTATCGATTCGATGGACTAAACCCGGGCGATCGGAGTTTCCTGGAAGCTGTGGCAGTTGCTGTATATGATACGTTAATGCATTTACCAAGGTTCCCGTATAATTATTATATCCTGGATGCACAACCATGCCCGCCTCTTTATTCACAATCAGCACGTCGTCATCCTCGTATTTGATATCCAATGGAATGTTTTCTGGATAAACTTCATTATCCCGAGGTGGATCAGGTAGCACCAATGTAATCACATCATCAGGTCTAACCTTATAGCTCGCCTTGATCTCCTTACCGTTAACCATGACAGAACCTGCTTCAATAGCATGCTGAATTTTGCTCCGCGTCGCATTTTCAACCCTGTTCATCAGGTATTTGTCAATGCGGAGTAATGCTTGTCCCTTATCCACCTCAATACGTAGATGCTCAAATAATTCTTGTTCTTCCTGATCTTGCGATCCAATTTGTTCTGTCATGCTACAAAAATAAACCAAATGAAACAATTTTCGTTAAATTTGTTTTCATTTAATGTTATGTTGCCCTTCAAAATCCATAGCCCCGAAACTGAATTGTGCCTCCCAGCCTGGGAAAAGAAGCATATCAAAGTAACACTTAAGCGCGATGACCTCATACATCCGTTTATTTCAGGCAATAAATGGCGAAAGTTAAAATATAATCTGGAAGAAGCCCTGCAGCTTCAGAAAAATCATCTTGTTACATTTGGAGGAGCATGGAGCAACCATCTTTTAGCTACCGCTTGCGCCGGAGCTACCTTTAAGTTTAAAACAACCGCTTTTGTTCGAGGTGAAGAAGGGGTTAACAACCCTGTTTTAGCAATGTGCCGCCTTTTTGGGATGCAGCTCATTTACGTCGACCGCGAATCTTACCGAGATAAAGAAAATTTATACAACACCTATTTTGGTCAGGATCCAACGACGTTCTATATACACGAGGGTGGTTACGGCATGCTAGGAGCAAAAGGTTGCTCCGAACTCGTTGATGAACTCCAACATGAATACCAGCATATTTTTACCGCCTGCGGCACAGGAACAACATTAGCTGGAATAGCCAATGCGATAGAAAAACGAGATCTATTTACCCGCGTACACGGCATACCTGTTTTAAAAAATGGAGGTTTTATTCAGGAGGAAGTCGATCAACTTTACCCCAACATCACCCCTCCTATTTTACATCTTGATTATCATTTTGGTGGTTATGCAAAATCCAATACCGACTTGCTCGCCTTTGTTCAGCATTTTATAGCTGCTACAGGAATCATGATCGAGCCCACCTATACCGGCAAATTACTTTATGCCGTAGATGATCTGATCAAAAAGGACTACTTTACCCCCGCAGATCAGGTACTCATTATTCATACTGGCGGACTTACAGGCCTGCTTGGTATGTACGAACGTTTCAATTTTATTGATCTACATCAATAAATATGCTAGAACGCCGTACAGAGACATTTGATTGACATTTATTCAGCAATTATATCGTAAGTTTGAACAGATTTTAAAATAAAACATAGCGAAAACATGCGAAAATCATGATTTTCTAAAGGTAACAACGAGGTCAGTATGGGGTAGTTTTGCCCTATTTAACACCTCATAAATTAATGATATAAAGATGAAAATATTAGCATTTGCAGGAACAAGCAACAGAAACTCAATCAACAAAACATTCGTCACAAGTACTTCCAAATACTACAAAGAAGCAGACGATAGCATCGAATTGCTAGACTTAAACCATTTTGAAATGCCGATCTATTCTTACGACAAAGAAGTCGAGTTGGGCATTCCACAGTTGGCACATGACTTTGCGGCTAAAATGGATGCAGCAGATTTCCTTTTGATTTCCTTGGCCGAACACAATGGGTCATATACTACAGCTTACAAAAATATTGTTGACTGGGTTTCGCGTATTCCTAACCGCAAATTATTCAATGGCAAGCCTGTTTTCTTATTGGCTACTGCCCCTGGTCCAATGGGAGGAGCCACGGTATTGAACACCGCAGTAAACCGAATCACTTGGGATGGCGCCGATATATTAGACTCCTTCTCTCTTCCTGAATTCCACAAAAACTTTGAAGAAGGTAAAGGTATTATCGATCCCACTTTAAGAAGTCAATTAGAAGCTAAAGTACGTAAAACAAAACGTGCACTTGCCGAAAAATTAGCCGTACAAGGTTAACAAAAGATTAACAAATAATCGTTGTGAATACCTCTTTTAATATGTAAATTGAAAACCTATTAAAAGAGGTTTTTTGATATGGCAAAAAAAATATTACTACTTGTAGGAGACTTTGTAGAAGATTACGAAGCAATGGTTCCATTTCAAGCAATGGGTTCAATAGGATTAACGGTAGATGCAATTGCTCCGGACCGCAAAAGCGGAGATGTAGTCCCCACAGCAGTGCATGATTTCACTGGTGACCAGACTTATAAAGAACTGCGCGGGCACAATTTCGCAATCAATAAAGATTTCGACCAGGTCAATGTCGAAGATTATGACGGTTTATATATTGCGGGAGGACGATCGGCAGAATATATTCGACTCAACAAACGTGTTTTGGAGATTACAAGACACTTCTTTGAGCACAATAAACCTGTGGCAGCAATATGTCATGGCATCCAAGTGTTGACAGCCGCAAAAGTACTCGCAGGTCGCACTTTGACAGCTTATGTGGCTGTGGGTCCCGACATTGAACTAGCGGGTGGCACATGGAAAAATATCCCTGCGGATCAAGCGGTGGTAGACGGCAATTTGGTCACCTCTCCTGCTTGGCCAGGACACCAGGCAATTTTAAAAGAGTTTTACAAATTATTAGGTATAACAATTACAATTTAAGTATTTTTAATGAAGAAGAATAAAAGGCTATGGCTTTTGGTCATACCGATTTTAGTGCTGTTGGGTTTTATTTTAAAAGATAGTTTCAATCAGAAAAGTATTGAAGATCTACCGGGAGGTTTTAAGGAAGTCGCTTTCGTCAGAAATGAACAAAATAAAGGTGGCATCATACGCATTTATGCCGTTACTGTAGGCGACCTGTTGAATGCGGATTATTCTGCCTGTCTTGATTTAATGCCTGTTAATGATTACGGAAGTACAACAACCGTGTATTTCTTCGACCGAAGTGCTCCTTATCCGACAAGCTTGTCAATTGACACGCCACATTTTGACACAACGAAATACAAAGCTATTCAAATTTCCAAAAAGTACGGAAAGAAGCAATAGACGAAACCAAACATAATGACATATCCCCCAAAGTCCGAATAGACCTTTGGGGGATTTTTTTTACCATGCAGTGCAGCACCTTATAGCGGTTATTGCCAGGAAAGAAGAGCAGTGTCAAAAATGTACCTTTAAAACTACGGTCCACACACATGAACTAAAAATAACTTAATAATTCTTTAACACAAAAAAGTTCGATTATCCCCTGTAGAGCTATAGTTTTGCTTTTTAAATTTACGTATATTTAGTTATGTCGAAAAAATTTATTCCTAGAGACGTTAGTTGGTTGAGCTTTAATGGCAGAGTATTACAGGAAGCTGCGGACGAGACGGTCCCTTTACCCCTAAGAATCAAATTTTTAGGTATATTTTCCAATAACCTCGATGAATTTTTCCGTGTACGTGTTGCAGGTCTAAAACGGGCTATAGACCTGAAAGACAAAAGTGCCAACCAATCCTTCTACGAAGACCCACAGCTCATATTGGAAGAGCTCAATATCCGGGTAATCAAGCAGCAAAAGAAATTTGACAGTACGTGGAATCGTATCCAAAAAGATATGGCCAAACAGAATGTCTATATTAAGACCAGTGAGGAACTGAATCCCGAACAACAAAAGTTTGTGAGCGACTATTATCAGGATGAGGTGGAATCGAACGTCATTCCTTTGATATTGGACGATATACGACCTATGCCCTATATTCGGGATAAGAGCCTTTACTTGGGTATTGCGATGGGAAAACAGGAATGGCAGTATGAAACCAAATTTGCACTCATCGAAATCCCGACCAGTCAAAATGGACGCTTCGTACAATTACCTTCGCCAAAAGATGAAAAGCATATTATACTTTTGGAGGATGTTATCAAGTTTAATCTTCCATTAATATTTTCCTATTTCGGTTTTGATGTATTCAATGCACATGTCTTTAAAGTAACAAAAGATGCCGAATTTGACATTGACAATGATATCAACACGACGCTGGTTGAGAAGATAAGCAAAGGGGTAAAAAACAGAAGAAAAGGTAAACCGACCCGGTTTATTTTTGATCAAGAGATGGACCATAAATTGGTCGAATTCCTGATCAAGAAACTTAACCTTTCAAAAAAAGACAGCATCATTCCAGGACAAAAAATACACAACTTCAAACACTTCATGGATTTTCCCAATGTGTTTAAATCCTACAATCAGCCCTTGGAACGAACGTCCTTTCCACATCCTTATTTCAAAAACTACGAACGTGTAACGGATACTATATTAAAAAAAGATGTGCTGCTCTCCTTTCCATATCATGAGTTTAGACCGATCATCGATTTACTTCGGGAAGCAGCAATGGATCCCGATGTAAAAACGATCCAGATTACAGCATATCGCTTAGCTTCCAATTCCAAAATTGCAAATGCCTTGATTAATGCAGCCCGCAATGGAAAGGAAGTCACCGTGATGCTTGAACTTCGTGCAAGATTTGATGAAGAAAACAATTTGGACTGGAAAGAGAAACTTGAACTCGAAGGCATTAAAGTACTTACCGGTATCCCAAATAAAAAGGTCCATGCAAAACTATGTGTGATAAAAAAACGTATTGGGATGAAAACGATCCAATATGGTTTTGTCAGCACAGGAAATATCAACGAGAAAACGGCGAAATTATACGGAGACTATTGCCTCTTAACGAGTAATAGGGACGTTATTGCCGATATAAATAAGGTTTTCAATTACCTGAGACGACCCAAATCAAATCCGGCTGACATTATCAAAAATTGCAAAAGCCTTTTGATATGCCCAACGGATATGCGTAGAGAACTTCTACACTACATCGACCAGGAAATTACCGAAGCAAAGGCTGGCCGAAAAGCATACATCATTGTCAAGGTAAATTCGCTCAGCGATAAAGAGATGATTAAAAAGCTCTATGACGCAGCAACAGCTGGTGTCAAAATAGATCTTATTATCCGGGGAATCTACTGCGCAACAAATCAAAAAACGTTTAAATTGCAAATGAACGCCATTTCAATCGTAGATGAATATTTGGAGCATGCACGTGTGATGTATTTTTATAATGCTGGTCGAGAGCAGCTATTTATTTCCTCAGCGGACTGGATGACAAGAAACTTGGATCATCGTATTGAAGCCGCAGTAAAAATAACAAGCAAAAAAATCAAGGAGGATTTAAAAGAAATGCTTCAAATCCAGCTCAAAGATAATGTCAAAGCGCGGATACTCAATAATTCCCTGAGCAATCATTACGTCGAGAATAAAGAGGCACCATGTCGTTCACAGATAGAAATATACAATTACCTGAAAAAAAAATTAGCTGATCATTAGCGGCCTGTTTATCAATAGGCGCCCAAATTGATCCATAAACCCAACTGGGTTTTATACCTATTGATACAGACGAGAATCTCCGTTTTTATTATATTAATTAAGACACAAGTTGTATCTTCATTCCATGAAATTCAACTTGTGTCTTACATTTGGCTTAAGCCTTTTCACACTTTGCCTCCGTGGGCAGGAAAAGATCATGCCTTCAGATTTTGTATACGTCAAGGACATTATCCCTACAATAAGCTTAGAAATGCGTTATTTTGGCAGTCACAACTTCACCGGAAGGCCGATTAAAGGTTATGAAAAACCAGTCGCTATTTTAACTAAACGCGTAGCGCTAGCACTACAGCAAGTCGAGAACCATTTAAATAAAAAAGGTCTTGGCTTGAAAATATTCGACGCCTACCGCCCGCAACGTGCTGTTGACAACTTTAAAACATGGTCCTTAAACACCAATGATACCATCGCAAAAAAGGAGTTCTACCCGCTTATCAATAAGAAGAATTTGTTTAATCTAGGCTTTATTGCCTCCAAATCGGGCCACAGCCGGGGCAGTACAGTAGATCTCACGCTCATTAGCTTAAAAGATCAAAAAGAGATTGACATGGGTGGACCTTTTGATTTTTTCGGCGCAGTCTCACATCATCAATACGCGAATCTGACAGCCCAACAGAAAGAGAACCGAAAGATCTTAAAAGAAGCAATGGCTAAATTTGGCTTTAAAGCTTATGATAAGGAATGGTGGCATTACACCTTGCAAGACGAACCCTATCGTAAAACCTATTTTGATTTTATCGTAAAATAAACATGTCTGTAAAGGAAACTCCCATCGAACACAAGGGCTTTTATGTTTTTCATTTTAAAGGCAACAAATCAAAACCCGTCTTTAGTTCCGAGCAGCAGCACATTTTATCAAAAGGTGAGCTCTATTCGCTCTGTTTAATAAAAAAAGGTGAAACTTCCTTCATCATTAATAATGAACGGGTACAAGTTGCTCAAAATCACCTATTGTTGACCAATCCTTCTTCGCGAGTTAATGGCTCTTCGGTCGTCAAATCTTGGGATTGTGAGGTTTATTTGATTTTCTTTACGCTGGATTTTAGCTTCAAACTGGATTTTCAGGAGGATTTCTTCGAGGTCACCAAGAAATCTCTTGCCTTAAATGACAGCTACATCTGGTCGCTATCAAACCAAGATTCAACGAACTTATCCAACTTATTTAAACAGTTTATTCATTACGATCGACAAGGGGCTAGCTATCTTTTCAAAAATCAGATCATAAAATCATTAACGGAAATATTATTTTGCGAAATAGCCCGTCTAGGAAGCCAAAATATGCGAAATACGCCAGCTATTCCCGCTCGAAAAAGAGAGATACTTGCCAATTTCCATTTGCTCCTAAAGAAGTCGTTTCATAAAGAACACATGGTGCAATTTTATGCGATGGAACTTGGTATCACAGCAAAACACCTATCCGTAATTACGAAAGAACTAACCGGAAAATCAGCAATAGAACTTATTCAGAACGTCTTAGTGGAGGAAGCAAAATCGTTACTTTGCCAGGGGCTTTCCATCGGAGAAATTGCGGTGAAATTGCATTTCTCGGATCAATCCTTTTTTGGTAAATTCTTTAAGCGAAATGTTGGAATCTCGCCTAAAGAATTTCGTCAGAATCTTTATTTAAACAAAGTCGATTAAATCAAAGATACTTGTAAATTGTTGGTCTGCAGCTGAAGTATCTTGCAATTTATCCTCGCCCCAAGTCTGCCCTTTCAACCATAAGGTTTGGCAGCCAACGGCTTTGGCAGGTACCATATCTTTACTATAGGAATCACCCACAACCAATACCTCTTGCGCAGGAAGACCTATTTTAGTCACACCTAAAGCATAAATTGCAGAGTCAGGTTTTCGTACACCGACTACGGCCGACTCCACAACAGACTGAAAATAAGAAAGAATTCCAAAATCAGCGAGCACTGATTTTAAATTTCCATAGAAATTTGACACCATGACAATTGGATATTTGGCATGTAGTGAATTTAGCAATGGTTTTACCTGTTCAACTGTATTCTTTGCCAATGAATAGCCGTCAAAAGCTATTTTATGCGCCAATGACCGATCTAACTCATAGCCAGCAGCAATAAGATAGTCAAATTGTACATTTAACTTTGCTTCAAGTACTTCCAAAAAATTAAACTCGGGTTTAATGATAGGCTGTAAAGCCATCTGACGTTCCGCGTAGGTATAGGCCTCCTGAAAAGCGTTCAAATTTACAGGAACCTGATATTTTTCATAACCCGACCAAATAACAGCTCCCCAGTGGCCACCATTCGTATCCAAGGTTCCGCCATAATCAAAAATAATCCCTTTAATATTAAACTTATTCATGTTATTTCTTTTTTACTAAACTCATCCACCCCAAACCGATCATAATCCAGACAATTTCCCTAATTCGTGTCACAACACCCATAAAAATACCGACTTTCGCAGGCAATCCTATACTCATCACAGCCATTGCTAATCCACCTTCCCGCGTTCCCAATTGCATTGGAAAGAAAAAAACAAGATTGGCAAATAAAGAAGATCCCGAGCTAATGATCATGGCATCAATAAAATCAATATTGATATCTAAGGCTAAACCAATAAAATAAATCTCAAAACAGCCCACAACACGTGCGACAAATTCCCAAAAAAGGGCCGTATAGAAGCGATCGCGACGATTTTGAAAGAGGTTTTTCACCTGCTGATCGACGTCATTCAACGTTTCATACTTCGTCTCCAGTAAATGACCAACTTTTTTGCCTACCAAAGGTAGTTTAGACAAAGCCTTCAATAGTGAAACTGTAATTCCCTTCTTATAAAATTTCGTAAATAGCCAAGTACAAATGATAGCCATCACAAAAATCACAGCACAGGCCACATCAACCATTGTACTTGCCGGTACGAACCAGAGAATTAGAAAAACAGAAGCGACCCAAAATAAAATATGCGACAAAATGTGCATGACACCGTATAACAGCACGGAAGAACCTGCCTTCGAACCACCGACATAGTTTTTAAGCTCCATAATACGATAAGGCTCACCACCTAATGCAACAAATGGCGTTATATAATTAATGGCGTACCCCGATATTGTCAATTGTAAGACCTTCCAAAAGGGTACATCTGTCTGCGGCAATTCGGGTTCCTGAATAATTGCCTTAAATGCCATTGCGTTCATCCAGTAGAGTACTGCCCAGCTACCGAGGACGGGCAAAAACCACCAGCCAATTTTTTCGAGGTTGTTCCAAATCTCATCAATTCCCATTGCTTGAATCATATAGGCCAGTGTACCTATACCGATGAGCATAAAGAGTACTTTATAGATCTTACTCCCCATAAGTTGGATCATTTGTTAATTTATCAACAAAATAACCGCTTACTTTTTCTTGTCGGTTACACATGTATATCAATATCGGATTAAGGACAAACATGTCAAAGAAAAAGTAAATCCAAGGCTGACCGATAAACAACCAAACAAATAGGAAAATCACCCTTGTATTGAACTGTACAATATTTGTATACTTCATCAATGGTTTATTTTGAGTTCTAAAGTCGACCATCAATTGTTTTGGCAATTCATCTTTATAACGACTCTTCACAATATGCAGCAGCTTTTGCAGTTTTGGAGAAAGCTTTTCCTGGTTACGTGTATAGCCCATGTAGCCATTCAGCACAAATTTGCTGAAAAAATTCTTGCGCCAAGACAAGGCATCATAGTCAACTTTCAAATCACGTGTATTGTCCAGCTCACTTCCAGCTTTACCTTTTATAAAATACAAATGTACATTACGATAATAGTCAGCCATTGCCGACTGAAGCATATGCGATACACCTGCAAGTACACAGAATACCCATAGCCATTGTGGCCATCCTTCATTAATACTGCGTAAACAGATCGCAATATGAATAGAAGCAAACCAAAAATCTCCGGCAAAACCATCCAAGATACGACCAAAGCGACTTTTATTGTCTGTCATTCTTGCCAGCTGTCCATCGGCACTATCTAAAGAATTGGCAAAAACCAATAAAAGCATGCCAATCACATTAATCCATAATGCAGGGTAATAGAATAAAATACCCGCCGCAACGCCAAAGAAAATACTAATAATTGTCACAGCGTTGGGTGTAATACCAATTTTGGCACAGACTTGCGCGATACGATAACCTATAGGTCGATAAAACCAAATATCAATTCGCTCTTCTGTATCATTAGATTTTAAAGATTGTTCGAATGCACTCAAATTATCTTCTTCGATTACATTAACTTGTTCTTTCTGCATTGTGGTTCTTTTCAGTAAATTTATGGTAAACCATTTGAGCAATGGCCTCAGCGGCCTCTGCCCGACATGGCGCAAAACTTGGCCAGTCGTTTAAGTCAATAATATGGAAGTCTCCATTTGCATCAATAATCACATCGCCGCCATAGATATGTACATCCAGGACTTCCGCAGCACGATTGGCAACTTCTTTTAGATTGTCGAGATCAAAAGGAAAATGCACTACCTCGTCATTAATTTGTTCATACAAATCATATTTGTGATGATTGTGTTCATATGGGTAGAAATAAAAGAAAAAATCCGTTCCCCGCACTGCATAAAACTTGAGTAAGTCTCCGGCAAGATGTTCAGAAATCACAGCCTCTTTAATCCCACGAAGTGCATATTCATTCAAGATATGTTGCGCTTCTTTCAGACTTGCAGCAAAGGTAACATCTTCCTTATGAATCGCATGAAAATCGCCACGTTTGATCCATACACCCTTTCCTTTCAGTTTTTCAAAAATAGATTGGATATCTGCAACGGTAGAGATCACGATACTCTTCGGATAAGGAACTCCACCTTCTAAAAGCTTAAGGGTCATGTTTTTCCGAAAGCAATTTTCAATTCCAAATCCTGAATTCAAGACATTGATCCCATTATTTTGAAGAGATTGCAACTTTTTCACTAAAGTCTTTGTTCTCCCCATAGTCAGAATATTATCCTGCTTCAGGGATGATGAAGACAAAAATTCATCTTCATTACACACCTCCACCGAAGCACCTTTTTCAGTCAGTTTTAAAACTACTTCATTAAATATAGCGGCATCATTCCCCACATGGTTGGGTGAAAAGCGATTTTTTCGAGTTACGCCTAAAATAGAAATCATATCGCTCATTTTACTAACTAACCTCCTCACTCAAAAATTGTTCCGCGACGACACGATCTTTTAAATGATCAATATCGACCACCTTGTCAAATACAAATGCTTCTACTTGTAAATCGTTTTTCAATAAAGCACGCTGAAAATTACGCATTCTGGAATTACCGGCTTCAACGGAGCTTAATGCACAATCCATAGCTGCTTTTCGGAAGCAATAAATTCCGCCAGAAACATACTTCGTTTCTGCGGTCGCTGTATCCAGAAAAGCTTCCACCCGAAGCTGTGAATTTGTGTTCACATAGAGCGGACTCTCATCGTCGACAAAAGGAGTGACTGCCATAAAAGCATCGGCATGTTGATGTTGCTGGAATGCCTCCAAATAGGCATGAAATTCATGTGGTCTAAAAACCGTATCTGTTGTTGTCAGACAACAGGACGACCAATCGGGGTTATTTTTGACAAGCAAGGCAAAACTATGCAATGAACTTGCAGTATCTTCCTCTATAAGTACAATAGGTAATTCAAACGTTGTTTTTTCCAAAAACAATTTCAGTTCCGGAGATTGTTTATTGATGATAACATGAACTCTTTGCGCCCCTTCTTTAACAAACACGCGAATCAATCGCTCAATTAATGGAACTCCATGTAATGGTAGCAAGGGTTTCGGTAAATTAAAT
>NZ_DKSP01000143.1:34698-42760 GCF_002472745.1 Sphingobacterium sp. UBA7253
GTAGCAAGGGTTTCGATAAATTAAATCCCTCTTTTCGCAATCGAGAACCTTCTCCCGCCGCTATAATTGCAAATTCCATTTCTTTTAATTGCAAAATAAAATCATTTATAAAAAAGCAAAACCCCCGTCACTATCTCAGCGTTCGTAAGCGCAAAAGTCTACAGAGGGTTATATCACAAATCTTCAATATCGTAAGGATTTTGAAGAAAAAGGGGAAAAATTGTTTTTAAACAATTGTTTCCCCTCTCTTATTAAGGTAATTTATTGAATACTATCTACTAGCTCCTGGTAATAATCCAATCCCAAATGTGTGATTAAATCTTCACCCATAATGTGGCGCAATGTATTTTGCAATTTCATCAATTGTTTGAAGATATCGTGTTCAGGAGGTAATCCCGGAGCGGTTTGAGGAGATTTCAAGTAAAATGATAACCACTCTTGAATACCAGACATACCCGCACGTTGAGCCAAATCAATAAACAAAGCCAAATCCAACGCAACCGGAGCAGCTAAAATTGAATCGCGACACAAGAAATTGATCTTAATCTGCATTTTGTAACCCAACCAACCGAAGATATCGATGTTATCCCAAGATTCTTTATTATCGCCGTGTGGAGGATAATAGTTGATACGTACTTTATGATAAAGATCACCGTATAACTCAGGGTTCTTTTTCGCATCCAGAATTTCTTCCAATACCGATAATTTAGAGACCTCTTTTGTTTTGAAATTTTCAGGATCATCTAATACTAATCCATCCCGGTTACCTAAGATATTCGTCGAAAACCAACCTTCAACACCCAAAGCTCTCGCTTGAAGACCAGGTGCCACAATTGTTTTCATCAATGTTTGGCCTGTTTTAAAATCTTTACCTGCAATTGCCACACCGTTTTCATGCGCCAACTCAACAATAGCAGGAACGTCACATGTTAAATTTGGTGCACCATTTACATAAGGAGCTCCCTCTTTCAATGCCGCATAACAATAGATCATACTTGGTGGAATACGTTGATCATCATTGTCTAATGCTTCCTCTAATTTAGCTAAAGTTGAAAAAGCTTCGTTTGTTTCAATATAACGCTCAGTAGATCCACACCATACCAATACAACACGGTCTAATCCGTTTTTCTCTTTAAATTCACGAATATCACGTTGTACGGCATCTGCCAATTCACGGCGAGTTTTTTCAGATTTGATGTGCGTTCCGTCCAAATTTTTCACAAAATTACGGTCAAACACAGCCTTCATCGGTTGGATTGCCTCCAATTCAGCCTTAACAGCATCCAATTGGCCTTGCTCCAATACCTGTGCATTTGATGCAGCCTCGTATACGTTATCCTCATATACGTCCCATCCACCAAAAACAACATCTTCCAATTTTGCTAAAGGGACAAAATCTTTAATTAATGGATTTCTGTTCTCAGTGCGTTTACCCAGACGGATTCTGCTCAATTGAGAAACAGATCCGATTGGTTTTGAAAAACCTTTGTTTATAGATGCCACACCAGCGATTAATGTTGTAGCCACAGCACCTAATCCCGGAATAAGAATACCCAATTTTCCATTGGCATCTTTCACTTGTTGTCCCATATTAATTCTATATACTTAAATTGTTATTTAATTGATGTATTATGATAAAATAATTCTTAAAATTAGCTTAAAAAAACATATTTCATACCACTGCCCACTTAATTTATAAAATCGTGACAAATACCAATACAAACCCCATTCGAAACCTAAAAAAATAATCTGAAAATGAATTATTATTTAGTGTTCTACTCATCCATCTGATTGAAATTTAACGTTTTTAGCTAAAGCTGTTAACCCAAAAAATAATTCTCCTTAATTTTACTCAATATATTAAGATTCGAAAACTAATCCAAATTCAATCCAAAAAAAGTTTTTCTTTCTCAAAAATTGGTCAATTTTTCTTTTTCTATTCGCTATAAATATGACAATAAAATTGGAAAATGGTTTTAGTAGCACTAACTTTAGCCTAAAATCTAAATACACGCAATGAATCTATCGTTCAATTTATAAACCATCAGCTGTTGATCCGCTCATTGTAGCTGGAGAAATGGTCTGCCAAACGATAACGCGATGACAAATTTAACTGTATCGCATAGCGCCCAAGGTGCATAAGAGTATCCATAGCATTGCAAAAAATGAACCCAAGTGTAAAATTATAATTTACACCAAAGAATGTACTGAACAAATAATTATCTGAATGAAAAATACAATTTCGTGCCTAACTTTAGCGCTTTTAAGCGCAAGCCAGTTACATGCTCAAACAGCTGCCGACTCGGCTTATGTTAGAGATCATTATGAAAAGACCGAAGTAGCAATCCCCATGCGAGATGGGAAGAAATTATTTACTGCGATCTACAGTCCAAAAGACAAATCCAAGAAATATCCAGTTTTACTCAATAGAACACCCTACACGGTTTCTCCTTATGGGCAGAACGAATACAAAAAAAGCTTGGGAAACTTTCCCCAAATGATGCGTGAAGGTTATATTTTCGTTTATCAGGATGTCCGTGGCAAGTGGATGAGCGAAGGTGATTTTGAAGATATTCGTCCGACCACCTACAGCAAAGATAAAAAAGCAATCGATGAAAGTACGGATACCTATGATGCGCTTGAATGGTTACAGAAAAATCTCAAAAACTATAATGGCAAAGCCGGGCTCTATGGGATTTCCTATCCAGGCTTCTATTCTACCGTCGGATTGGTCAAAACACACCCGAGCTTGAAGGCAGTCTCCCCACAGGCTCCCGTAACAGACTGGTTTATCGGCGACGACTTCCACCATAATGGCGTATTGTTTCTTCAGGATGCATTTACATTCATGTCAACCTTTGGTGTCCCACGTCCAAAACCCATCACACCAGATCAATTTAAGGGCAAAATTCAAATCAAAGAAGCCGATAAATATAACTTTTTTGCAGAAGCAGGAACAGCGCGGGAACTCAAAGAAAAGTATTTTGGTGACTCCGTACAATTTTGGAATGACCTGTTTAAACATCCCGACTATGATGATTTTTGGAAATCGCGTGTGATCACCAATTCTTTACAGGAGGTAAAACCAGCTGTGATGGTGGTTGGTGGTTTCTTTGACGCGGAAGATGCTTATGGAACATTTAAGACTTACCAATCGATTGAGGATAAAAGCAAAAAAAACAACTCGATTTTAGTCGCGGGACCTTGGTATCATGGCGGCTGGGTTCGTGCAGAAGGAAACTATTTAGGTGATATTCAATTTGAGAAAAAAACCAGTATTACTTATCAGGAGCAATTTGAACAACCGTTTTTCAAATATTACCTAAAAGATGAAGGAAACTTCGCCCCTTTCGAAGCTAACATTTTTGTCTCAGGCAGCAACGAATGGAAACATTTCGAACAATGGCCGCCAAAAAATGTAGAGACAAAAAAACTATACTTCCAACCTCAGGGGAAACTTGGATTTGACAAAGTTCAACGTACAGATTCCTGGGATGAATATGTAACAGACCCTAATAAACCTGTTCCGCATCAAGGTGGGCTAATTCAAAACCGAACACGGGAGTATATGGTAGATGATCAACGTTTCGCAGCTAGTCGCCCTGATGTCATGGTTTATCAAACGGAACCGTTGACGGAGGATCTGACGATAGTAGGCCCAATCAAAAACTTCCTCAAAGTCTCCTCAACAGGAACCGACGCGGACTATGTTGTCAAACTGATTGATGTATACCCGAACGATGCTGCAAGTTATCAAGGAAAAACAATGGCTGGATATCAAATGATGGTACGTGGTGAGATCATGGCGGGGAAATACCGAAATGGTTTTGATAAAGCACAGGCCTTGACTCCAGGTATGGTCGAAAAGGTTAATTTTGAAATGCCAGACGTTGCGCATACCTTCAAAAAAGGACATCGCATTATGGTTCAGGTACAAAACTCATGGTTTCCGTTAGCAGAACGAAATCCACAGGTATTTTTACCGTCTTATACAGCCACCAAAGCTGACTTCCGTAAAGCTACCCAACGTATTTTTCACGATGTGAACAATGCCACATACATCGAATTTTCTGTCCTCAAAGATTAACAGGTCAATTCGAAAGCCAGCGCTTAAAAGCTAATTGAATAAGGCTACATCAGCTAAACACCTATGCCTGATGTAGCCTTATCTTTAATCTTCCGCTACATACGTATCTTCTCCGGCCTTCCATCCCGCAAATAATAAAAGTACGATACTCCCCGCCAAAAAGTAGAACGAGTAATTCCAGGTAGCATCTATTTCGTGCAGCCTACCAAAGACCGGCGGACCAAAAGCCGCAATAAAATAGCCAACAGACTGCGCCATGCCCGATATTTTGATTGCATTTGCCGTTGATCTAGCCCGCAGGGTAAAGAAGAGAATAGACAAACTGAAAGACAGTCCATTGGAAAGTCCCAACAATACGGCGGCAACATAAATTCCCTGAAGCTTGTAATGCCAAAATATAAAGATACTTCCAAGCATGCCTATCGCAACAGCAGTTGCCATTAAACGTTGATCCTTCATCCGATGAGCCAAAATAGGTCCAATGAACATAATGGGAATCATGGCAATTTGGATCAAAAACAGCAACCAGCCCGTATCCTCCTTTGGCATCCCATAATCGACCAATACGTTGGGCAACCAAGAAATCAAGCTGTAGTAAATCAGGGACTGAATACCCATAAATAGGCTGATATACCAGGCCAATCTTGACCTAAAGATATGCCCGATTCCACTTGTCGCTTGTCTATTTTCAGTAATACCTTGAGCTTTCTTACGGCCTAAACCATCAAAAAAAACAACTATAAGTGATAACAAGGCTAAAATCACCCAAACACCCAGTGAGCCTTGCCACCCAAGACCGGTCCATTCACCCAATCGTAAACTAAAACCCGAAGCAAAAGCCGCAGTCAGGTTCATTGCTACCGCAAAAATCCCTGTCATCAGCCCAATCTGCTTTGGAAAACTGGTTTTTATATAGCCAGGTGTAACGACATTGCCCACACAGATCCCAAGTCCAATTAAAAAAGATCCCACAAACAGCGTTGACATATTGCCCCAGACCCGAAGCACAATCCCTACACTCAACAGCATTAAACCAAACAATAAAAAACGATGCATGCCCAGTTTATGCGAATATCGACTTACTGCGACAGAACAGCTCGCAAACATAAAAAGGGGAATTGCCGTCAATAGGCTGCTTTGAAAACTATTTAATTGTAAATCTTCACTGATTTGCCCCAGTACCGGGCCAACGGCTGTAATTGGCGACCGCAGATTGGTTGAGACCATAACAACAACCAATACGGATAACCAGGTCCAAGAAACAGCTGTGGATACTTTTATATTTTCTTTCATAATAAAATCGCGCTATACATGTAATGATCGCCTGCAAAGATATACCTGAAATTTTAATTAAATTTGCCATTAATTTAATTTAAAACGACATGGATCAAACAAATCATACATTGACAATTGAACGCATCCAGAAATCAACCTTTGTCTGGTTTGAAGAAAACTGGATACACGACAACGAGTTGCACAGTCATCGCAAAGGCCAGTTGATTTATGTCGAACAGGGTTTCCAATACCTTACCGTCGCAGGAAAAATGTATTTACTCCCCCAAAATCACGTTGCCTGGATTCCCTCCGGTGCAGTACATAAGACCAACTCCCACTCTGAACGCATCAAGCTTATGGTACTTTTTTTTGATACTCCACAATTTGACGGCGCACAAGACCAGTTGTTTTTCAGTCAGGTACAGCTATTTTCTGCGCCTAAAGTATTACGGGAAATGATTTTGTATTGTGAAAAATGGTCGAAATTGATTGAAGAAGATAAACATGAAAAAGTTTTCTTGGGTGCTTTACTCCATGAACTCCCCTATTTTGCGGCACAATTGCTCCAACTTGGGATCACCCTTCCTCAGGAGAATAGACTTCAAGCCGTCTTAAATCACCTACATGACCATTACACAGAAGCCTTCACATTAGACGAGATTGCCCTATTGTCCAATCTTTCGCTCCGAACTATTGAGCGCCTTTTTAAAAAGGAAACCGGAATGACACTTGCAAAATATCAGCAGTTACTCCGCATTATCAAGAGTTTGGAACTTCTTAGCACAAAACAATTCACCATCTCCCAAATCGCGTATAAAGTCGGTTATAAAAGCGTACAAGCGTTTACCAATAGCTTTTATGCTGTGATGAAATATAGACCTTCGAGTTTCATGATGGACTAGTTTTCGCACAGCTACAGGCCGTTTGTAGCTGTGCAGCTACAAAATATAAGACATTTTAAAAAAATAGTAACGAATAGTTGCACAGGTGTAATATTTACACTATCTTTGTATCATCATAATTTAGGTTTATAATTGGTTATTTAAGGTTTTCATTCTCCCCGTTTGAAAACCTTTTTTTATTTATTTTCACCGTCCCTCAAATCATTTCACTGCTCCGCAAACACAATAATTTCCCCCTTAGGCCCAAACAAAAGCAACTAATCGCATGTTCCCAAAAAATAGCGTTCAAATTAATTCTTAAAAAATTCAAGAAATTCTTTAACAATACTGTATTTTTAACGAATATATTCGGATGAGAAAGGTCAGGCGAATAGAAAAGAGTTCAAATATTGAAAAAATAATCTAAACATATATGGCAGAACATGGGGATTTGCAAATCGCAATACTAATCGATGCGGATAATGTATCTTATCGAAAGATCGAAGAGATTTTGAATGAAGTCAAAAGATACGGGATTCCAACCATCAAACGCATCTACGGAGACTGGACCAACCCTTATGTTGAAAAATGGAAGGACAAACTTCTTACTCACGCGATTACCCCCATACAACAATACAGTTATACCCAAGGCAAAAATTCTACTGATTCCGCATTAATTATTGACGCCATGGATATTCTGCATTCGGACAGAGTGGACGGATTTTGTATTGTATCGAGCGACAGCGACTTCACCCGCTTGGCCACCCGCCTCCGGGAATCAGGCAAGCTCGTAATCGGTATAGGTGAGAAAAAGACACCTAAGCCTTTTATCGCCTCCTGTGACAAGTTTATCTATGTGGAAATTTTCGAGAAAAATCAAAAGAAAGAAACAGTCACAAAGAAAAAACAGCAAAATCAACCCAAACCCGCCCCGGTTGACAACCCGGCAAGTATAGCGGTACTGGATGAAGAAACCCTGGAACTTTTAAAAGACACTGTCGATGATACAGCTGATGAAAATGGCTGGGCTTTCCTAGGGGAAATCGGAAGTCTTTTCAATAAAAGGAAACCTGATTTTGATGCGCGAAATTACGGATACGACAAGATGTCCCACCTTTTTAAAGCCTACAAGGAAGATTTTGAAATTGAAGAGCGAAACACCGACAAATCGCGCATAAAACACTACTACATCCGTAATATCATTAAACGGCCTTTAGCAATGGCCAGCCCCGCTACAGCAGTGGAAACTGAGCACAAAACTCCTTCTACTCCTATTCCTTCCGTACCGCCTACAGAAACTGCGGGAAAAACTGCCAATCAAAACAATAGAAAGAAAGGGCGCCAAGAGAAGAAACGTCAGGATAAAACAAGTTCTGAACCGATACAAAATGAGGCTCCAAAAGTTCAGGAAATTCAGGAGCAAAAAGCCGAGTCCCAAGCCTCCACAGTACAGACACCACCGACAAACATGCTTTTTCCTTCAGAGGGCAACAAGATTACTGCAGATGATGTTAAGAAATCGCAAATAAGAATTGCAAAAGAATTCAAACCTTTATTTCCCACTAAATCCCAAAAATTAAGGATTATGATCAATGCCGGAGAATATGAATGCAATTTTACCTACCGAGGCAGAGGATTTCATGTACTTAAACTGGGAAAAGAAGCCGCTACGCAGCTTGGTCTTGCAGAAGGAATACAAATACAACTGATCAAACTGAATGAAGTTAGCTTTAGCCTTCAAAATAAATCCGTTTAAATCTTATTCAGGGTTATTTTTCTCGCTTTAATAGGGTGATAGGACAATATGTATATTGTCCTA
>NZ_DKSP01000143.1:42807-43369 GCF_002472745.1 Sphingobacterium sp. UBA7253
TGTCCTATCACCCTATTAAAGTATTAAGCTGAAGGTTTGTCGTATTAAAATAACGATTAGCGTCTGCCGGCAAATTCCATCGTAAAGTGGTAGTTCTCATCGATTGCCATTGGCTTGCGATCTACTTTACGAAAATCCCGTGCTTCTTCAGTCCATAGAAAAGGATAAAACGAAAAAACTTGATTACCATTCAACGATTTGACGTCTTCACTCCAGTCTTTCCATTTAAATGTTTCATAAAACTGTCTGATATCCCCTTTCAAAGCCCAAAAAACAAAGTCCGAATAGCCACATTCCAAACTTTCCCATTGCAAGGTATCTTGAGCAAAATAATAGACCTGTCCAATAGCATCTCCCAGAGCGCCGGCATTGATGGCAAAATAACCACCCAAAACATCGTCAGCTATAAGAAGAAATCCTCCTTTTTCGCCTTCCTTGTCAAAACTTTTGCCCTTATTCCACTCCATAATTCCGCGGTTCAGCTTTGGCGAACCGGAGCCTAAAATTCGCAACCAGCCACCATCGATCAGTATACCACCGCTTTGATGAATAATGGCCCCCA